>CAYWHQ010000054.1:0-10576 GCA_964457665.1 uncultured Prolixibacteraceae bacterium
GGTGCAGCCCGGCTATTTTTCCAAGGAGTACAGGAAAGTCAATCACACCGTCAGTGTCTGCTGACCGGTAAGAATTTACGTTTTGTCCGAGCAGGGTTACTTCCCGGTATCCATCCCGGTAAAGAAGGCCGGCTTCGTTGATGATGGACAGAGGATCCCTGCTCCTTTCGGTTCCCCGTGCATAGGGGACAACACAATAGGCGCAGAAATTTTCGCACCCGCGCATGATGGAGATAAATGCAGTGATCCCGTTCGAATCATAGCGAACCGGAGGTATGTCGGCATAGGTCTCCTCGGCGGAGAGCAGGGTGTGGAAGGCCCGGGAGCCTCCGTATACCGTTTCGATCAATGCCGGAAGGTTTCTGTAGGCATCTGGCCCGGCAATGAAATCCAGGCCAGGTTCTTTTTCGAGAAGATCATTTTTATTTGCCCCTGCCATACATCCGATCAGCCCGATGATCAAATCTTTCCTTTTCTTTTTTAACGCCTTGAAATGTTGCAGCCTGTGATATACTTTGTCCTCTGCGTTCTGCCGGATGGCACAGGTATTTACCATTAAAATGTCGGCGTTTTCAATGTCGGCGGTCTGATTCATTCCCGAACCGGAAAGAATCGACGCAACAATTTCACTGTCAGATACATTCATCTGACACCCGTAGGTTTCTATATAAAACTTTCTTTTTTCCCCCACAATATGCATCACCTTTCGATAATAGCCGGATTAAGCTTAAAAAACGGATGCAAAATTACGGATTAAGTGAATTGTAGTACTTTTGTCGCCTGATTGGGCAAATCAAAGATCGTGTTTGATGACGAAGAATCTTGTTATTGTTGAGTCTCCTGCAAAGGCGAAAACCATCGCTGGTTTTTTGGGAAAGGATTTTCAGGTGAAATCCTGCATGGGACACATTGTGGATCTTTCGAAAAAGGATCTGGGGGTTGATATCGACAAGGGGTTTATTCCCAATTATATCATCAGTCCTGATAAAAAGAAGATTGTTTCAGAACTGAAAGTGCTATCCAGAGATGCCGGTCTGGTTTGGCTGGCCTCTGATGAAGACCGCGAAGGGGAAGCCATTGCATGGCATTTAAAGGAAACGCTTGAACTTGAAGATGCCAAAACGAGGCGCATCGCTTTTCATGAGATCACTAAACATGCTATTCAAGAGGCTATTGAGCATCCGCGGGAAATCGACCGGAATCTGGTATTTGCCCAGCAGGCGAGGCGGGTACTCGACAGGTTGGTTGGATTTGAATTGTCGCCGTTATTGTGGAAAAAGATCAAACCGGCATTATCTGCCGGCCGGGTACAGTCGGTGGCAGTACGACTTCTTGTGGAGCGGGAGGAAGAGATCAGGAATTTTGTTCCTGAGGTTGCATACCGGGTTTCAGGTGTTTTTCTTGTCATGCAGGGTAAAAAGGAGTATCTGATCAATGCGGAGCTCGACAAAAGGTTTGAGAAGCATGACGAGGCAAGGGATTTTCTGGTAAAGTGCCAGACTGCTGCATATGCCGTGGCAGATGTGGAGACAAAGCCGGGGAAAAAATCACCGGCCCCGCCCTTTACTACCTCCACCCTGCAACAGGAGGCCAGCCGAAAGCTGGGTTTCTCCGTAGCCAATACGATGAGGATTGCCCAGGAGCTTTATGAATCCGGGAAGATTACCTATATGAGAACCGATTCGGTGAATCTTTCCGATCTGGCAATCTCCATGGCCAAAAAAGAGATCCAGGATTCCTATGGCGACAGATATATCAAAACCCGCAAATATACCAACCGAACCAAAGGCGCCCAGGAGGCACATGAGGCCATTCGTCCGACCTATATGGATCAGAAGTCGGTTGAAGGCGACAAGTCTCATAAGCGTTTGTATGAGCTGATATGGAAACGTACCATTGCTTCCCAGATGGCGGATGCGGAACTGGAAAGGACCAGTATTGCCATATCTGTTTCCACCACCCCTGAAAAATTTATTGCCACCGGCGAGGTGATCCGGTTTGATGGATTTTTAAAAGTTTACAGGGAATCGTCCGATGATGATGAAAACCGGGAACCAGATGGCATTCTTCCTGAAGTCAGGCAGGGAGATCCCCTGGCCATGCAGGAGATCACCGCTCAGCAAAAATACACCCAGCAACCATACCGATATACCGAAGCCATGCTTGTCAAAAAGCTGGAGGAACTCGGAATCGGCCGACCATCAACGTATGCCCCCACCATCTCCACGATACAGAAACGGGGTTATGCATTACGCGAAGATATCCAGGGACACGAACGGGTGATCCGGGTCATCAAACTGAAAAACAAACTGCTGGAAGAAAGCCAGATTCGGGAGAAAGCTGGATTTGAAAAAGCCAAGCTTGTACCCACTGATATCGGAATACTGGTAACCCATTTCCTGATCAGGCACTTCAGTACCATCCTCGATTACAATTTTACTGCCAATGTTGAGCAGGATTTCGATGAAATAGCTGAAGGGAAACTAATCTGGAATCAGATGATCAAGGATTTTTATTTCCCTTTTCACCGCCAGGTTGAAGAGATCCTTGAAACCGGAAAGAAAGTAAGCGGCGAAAGGTTGCTCGGCAATGACCCGGTAAGCCGGGTTCCGGTATTTGTTAAGATAGGTCGTTTCGGGCCGATGGTTCAGATGGGTGAAACGGATAATGCTCAGAAACCCAGATTCGCCGGGCTGAAACCTGGTCAGAGACTGGAAACCATTACGCTGGAAGAGGCCCTGGAGTTGTTTAAACTTCCGAGAGTCCTTGGTGAGTTCGAAACCGCTGAAATTGTGATCTCCACCGGCCGGTTCGGCCCCTATATCAGACACAACGGTGTATTTGTATCCATTCCCAAAACCGAGGATCCTCTGACAATCTCCTATGAAAGAAGCGTGGAGATCATTCTCGAAAAACGGTCATCGGAATTGCAGAAAGTGATCAAGGAGTTTACCGAAGATCCCGGACTAAAGGTTCTCAGGGGCAGATACGGTCCATACATATCTTACGGAGGTAATAACTTCAGGATACCGAAAGGGAAAGATCCTGAAAAGATTACCTATGAGGATTGCAAAGGGATTGTGCAAAATTACACACCCGCAAAATCAAGATCAAAAAAGAAAAAGTGACCTTTATGGAGATCTCAGCTTTCTTCGATCCGGTTCAGGGTTTGTCGTTGCCTGAACAAACGGGTCAGCCAAAACTTGGAGATATCATTGATTGTTACAGGGAAGAAAATGACTTTCCTGACTATCTCAAGGCGGATGTGGTGATCATTGGGGTTAACGAAGAGAGAAACGCCTTTAATAATACCGGATGCAGCAAAGCACCTGATCAGGTACGACATTTTTTATACCAGCTGTATCCGGGCCCTTATACCAATAAGATAGCCGACTTAGGAAATATCCGGGCAGGCTTCAAGATTACTGATACCTATTTTGCCCTGAGTTCCGTTGTAGCAGAACTTATCAGTAATAATATTGTCCCGGTCATTTTAGGGGGCAGTCAGGACCTTACCTATGCCAATTACCAGGCTTATCATTCCCTGGGTCAGATTATTAATATTGTTGTGGTGGATCCGGTTTTTGACCTCGGGCAGTCCGATGAGGAGATCAACAGCAGATCCTACCTTTCTGCGATCATACTTAATCAGCCCAACTACCTGTTTAACTATGCCAATATCGGGTATCAGTCGTTTTTTGTCGACAACGATGCCCTTCAGCTGATGAAAAGCCTTTTTTTCGACACATATCGTCTGGGGATTGTAAGGCAAAATCTTGAGGAGGTAGAACCCATCGTGCGAAATGCCGATATGCTGAGTTTCGACATCACAGCTATCCGGCAATCCGATGCGCCGGGGAACGCTAATGTAACCCCGAACGGATTTTATGGAGAGGAGGCTTGTCAGATCGTCAGATATGCCGGACTAAGTGATAAACTGAGCTCCATCGGTTTTTATGAATTGAATCCCGGTCACGACAGGAACGGTCAGAGTGCTCATCTTGTGGCCCAGATGATCTGGTATTTCATTGATGGTTTTTACAACCGTGCCCATGATTTCCCTTTTCGCGAAGAAGAGGATTATATCCGTTACCGGGTGAATATTTCAGATCATAAGGAAGAACTTGTTTTTTACAAGAGTAAAAAAACCGACCGTTGGTGGATGGAGATACCTTTACCGATGGAACAGCGAATTAAATATGAACGCCATTACCTCGTACCATGTTCATACAGTGATTACCAGACTGCCTGCAGCAACAATATTCCCGACCGTTGGTGGATGGTCTATCAGAAACTGATGTAACGTTCCGGATTGTTTTTCAGGAAGTTCTGCCACCCGTCTTTTTTTGCGGGGATAATTCCAGTGACCGGTTGAAAGTAATGACACAGGGCTGCCGCCAATCCGTCAGTAGCATCCAGATAATCATGATGTTCGTTGATATTCAGAATATTGTACAGCATGGCAGCCACCTGCTCCTTGGAAGCACCCCCTTTTCCGGTTACAGATTGCTTTATCTTGCGGGGGGTATATTCGAAAACCGGTATGTCCTTTGATAATGCTGCTGCCATGGCAACACCCTGGGCCCTGCCCAGCTTGAGCATGGATTGCACATTTTTTCCATAGAAAGGAGCTTCCAGTGCAATCTCAAGAGGCCTGTATTCTTCGATGAGAGATACGGTCTTACGGAAAATTGATTTCAACCTGAGGGAATGATCCTCGTATTTATTTAATTTTAGCACGCCAAGCGTGACAAGGCTGACCTGGTTACCGGTAATACGGATGATTCCATATCCCATGATATTTGTACCGGGATCAATACCAAGTATGACACGCTCCTTTTGCACTATTTGATGCTGAAAGTGACAAAAATAAACAAAAACTGGAATTGGGTCCTGCAGGGTTTGATCTTCCTGCTGACATATCTCTTCATAATCCGTCAGGTATTTTACCGGGATGGATTGCTGGATTTAAAATTTCAGCTCGGGATAAAGCTCAGTGAAACCAGTTTTCTGATAGTCTTGCCGGGGATATTTATTTTGATGCTGATCAACTGGGGGATTGAAACGTGGAAATGGAGATATCTGATAAGAAAAATTGAGGAGATCAGGTTTTTCTTTGCCTTTCAGGCTGTTCTTACCGGAATATCAATAAGTTCTTTCATTCCCAACAGGGTGGGAGAGTTTTTTGGCCGGGCATTTTTCCTGAAAAAGGCTGATCCCGTTGAGGGGATCATCATCTCTGTCATTGGCAGCATGAGTCAACTGATCATTACTATGGTGTGTGGTTCGGTTGCTTTTTTATTCTTTGCAAAAATGCAGCTGGGGGATATACCTCTTTTTCAGGGGTATTTGTTTATTGCCTTTGCTGTTTTTATTCTGATTATCAATCTTATTATTATCGGACTTTACCTGAATGTCTCTTTTCTGGCGCTTATCAAAGAGAAGATCATTCTGAACGGATTTTCCCGTCTCCGCAGGTATTTCAGGGTTTTCGACTTTTATCATACCAGGGAACTGGGATGGGTATTGATCTTAAGCTTGTTGAGATATCTGGTATTTTCTTTTCAGTTCTATTTACTGAACATGATGTTCGGAATTTCCATGCCTCTTTTGCATGGATTGATGCTGATTGCGGTGATATACTTTATCATGACGATCATCCCGACGGTAGCCCTGACCGAGCTGGGTATCAGGGGCTCTGTGGCTATTTCGGTGTTCAACCTGTATTACTCGATGCAACCTGACGTTGCAACAGGGATGGCATCTGGTGTATTTTTTGCCTCCACCTTGCTTTGGATCATTAATTTAGGTGTACCGGCCATTGCCGGCAGTTTTTTTGTTTTCCGTCTCCGGTTTTTCCGGAAGAAATAGCAAACCGCTCTGCCGATGGTACTTTGGGTGATACTGATGGTATGTTTCTGCATGGGGATGTTATATTTTTTGGTGATGGTATGGATAGCCGGAGGTATCTCCTTAAAACCAGGGGGCTGCCGCGACATGGATCACGGCAAGGCTTGGGATATGATATCTTCCGGTTTAAAGGTTTCGTTGATTATCCCGGTAAGAAATGAGGAGCAAAACCTGAAGCGATGTCTGGAATCCATAAGAGATCAGCATTTTCCCCTCCACCAGCTTCAGGTGATTATTGCGGATGATCATTCGGGAGATGAAACCGTGAGGGTAGTGTCAGATTTTACGAGAGATCATCCTCATCTGCATATCCTGTGGCTGCCTGCTGGAAGCGCGGACCGCACCGGGAAGAAAGCTGCATTGCTCCGGGCGATGGAAAAGGCGGAGGGCGAGATCATTCAACAAACCGACGCAGATACGACACGGGGCAAAAAGTGGTTATTGTCGATGACCGGAATATTTACAGATCCGGATGTCAGAATGGTCATCGGTCCGGTAGTATTATCTGCGGGTGACAACTGGCTGACAGCCCTCCAGAGAACTGAGTTCTTTGGGATATCGGGAATTACCCTGGGAACTGTTGCCAGGGGATTACCGGTGATGTGTAACGGGGCAAACCTGGCTTACCGCCGGGATGTACTGCGGCAAATGGCTGATTTTTCGCTTTGCGAGAAAGTGGCATCCGGTGATGATTACTTTCTGATGGAAAGTATCAGGAGAAACTACGGTGTTGCTTCTATCAGGTTTAATGACGATCCCATGGCACAGGTTGAAACAAATGGGCAGACATCTTTTGCTACGTTTCTTTCGCAGAGGATGAGATGGGCTTCCAAATCCAAATATTACACCGACCCATTTATAATTTTTCTGGGAGCACTTACCTTTTTTTACCCCTTGTTGATCGTTAGCGGGCTCTTTTTATGGTTTTTATCACTCTATTTCGTAGCCGGATCTTTATTTTTATTCCTGATGAAAATGATGGCTGATTATCCGGCTGTCAGGATCACCGCAAGGAAATTTGGACACAGTGTAAAATGGATTGATTATCTCACGGCTCAGGTTTTTCAGATAGGCTATATTCCCCTGGCAGGTTTTGTTTCCCTGTTTTTCAGGTTCCGATGGAAGGGGAGGAGGGGCCGGTAGTTTCAATTTTCGTGCCAGAGCGTTTCGGCGATCTTCAGGTCAGCGGGGGTAGTAATCTTAATATTGTATGGTTCTCCTTCGGAAAGATGAATATCTGAAAAAAGCGTTTCATAAACCGAAGCATCATCCGTAAAGCTGGGATTATAGGGTTGGTCATATGCCCTGATGAGTTTTTCCGTCAGGAAGACCTGAGGTGTCTGAACTGTTCTGTAGGCATTCCGGTCGGCCGTTGTACTTGATTTACCGGTGACCATTCTCAGCGTTTCGTGTAACCGGAGGACGGGAATTGCAGCGCCGTAAGTGGCGGCCTCCTCATACATACGGTGTATCAATCCGGTTGTTGTGAGGGGCCGAACCCCGTCATGTATTGCAACAAATCCCTCCGAAGGGAGGTTCATCAGCGCTTTTTGAACGGAGTGGAACCTGGTTTCGCCACCTGTGACCATTGTGTGTTCAAGGATGAAATGATGCCTGATGCAAAGCCTGTCCCAGAACTCCACGAAAGCTTCCGGCAGGGTAAGATATATGCAGATGGATGCATCTGCTTCATAAAACTTCCGGATGGTATGCATTACGAGAGGCATTCCGGCCAGCATGAGAAACTGTTTCGGGAGGTCGCCACCCATGCGGAGACCATATCCGCCGGCAGTAATGATTGCCTGCTTTTTCAAATGAATCAGCTCAGATTATAAGCATCGGATAGCCATAGGTAAAGAATTTATATTTCTTTTCCACGGCAATCTCATATGACTTCATCAGATAGTCATAACCTGCAAACGCCGATACCAGCATCATCATCGGTGTCTGGGGCAGGTGAAAATTGGTTATCATTCCATTGGCAATACTGAACTCGTATGGGGGAAAAATGAAACGGTTTGTCCATCCCCTATATGGTTTGAGCATACCGCCGATAGAAACCGACGATTCGATAGCCTTCATGGAGGTTGTTCCGACGGCAATGATCCGCTTTTTATTCATGCGGGCTTTGTTCACGATTTCGGCTGTTTCAGGTTCGATGATCACCTCTTCCGAGTCCATTTTATGTTTGGTAAGATCCTCCACATCGATGTTCCTGAAATTCCCAAGTCCGAGATGCAGGGTGACCTCCGCAAAGGTAACGCCCTGAAGCTCGAGCCTTTTGATTATCTCCCTGCTGAAATGAAGACCTGCCGTGGGAGCGGCCACAGCTCCCTCATGCTTGGCAAAAATGGTTTGATATCGTTCGTTATCCTCAGCCGTCACCGGTCGGTTATGAATTTTTGGAAGGGGAGTCTCCCCGAGCTTCTGAACCGTCTTTTTGAATTCTTCATAAGGCCCGTCGAAAAGAAAACGAATGGTTCTACCGCGTGATGTGGTGTTGTCGATTACCTCTGCAACAAGAGCATCGTCTCCAAAGTAAAGCTTATTTCCTATTCTGATCTTTCTGGCCGGATCTACAAGAACATCCCAAAGCCTGGATTCCCGGTTAAGTTCACGAAGAAGGAAAACCTCAATTTTCGCACCGGTTTTTTCTTTTTCTCCGTAAAGCCTGGCAGGAAATACTTTGGTGTTGTTGATGATAAAAACATCTCCTTCTCCAAAGTAGCTCAAGATGTCCTTAAAATGCTTATGTTCAATGGTTTGATTTTTGCGATCGAGCACCATCATCGGAACATCATCCCGCTGTTTGGAAGGATGGCCTGCAATAAGTTCCGGTGGAAGATGAAAACGAAATTGAGATAACTTCATAGAATCTACCGCTTAAAAACGGGCGGCAAAGATAGGACTTTTCAGCCTGAATGTCAAGCCTTATTCCCATTTTTCGGAGAGGATATCCAAAATATCCTCTCCATTCTTGAGGTGGAGTCCGGCCATTCCGGTACTTTTCGCTCCAAGAATGTTTTCAACAGAGTCATCAATGAAGAGGGTCTCCGCGGCAACTAATCCGGAATCTTCGAGAACAAAGCGGAATATGGCCGGATCGGGTTTTTTCATTTTCAGCCGGTACGAGAAATAGACCTTTTCGAACAGTTCGTCAAAATCACTGTATCCGAATCTTTCCCTGAATGAGTGTAAAAAATAATGGTAATGGATCTCATTGGTATTGCTGAGCAAAAATATCCTGTGATCTCTTTTAAGCCGTTCGATAAGGAGGATCCTGCTGGCGGGAATGTCAAGGATCATGGCATTCCACGTATCCCTGATCCGGTCGTGACTTACATGTTTCCCAAGCAGCACCCTGACTGATTCGGTAAATTCTGTTCCGGTGATCAGACCAAGCTCTAATTTTTCATATAAATCCCTGGTCATTTTTGATTGCAGAGAACCCAGGGACGTAACCGACCCGAGGCTCTTCAACGCCTGGAATGTCCTGTCCGGATCTATATTGCAGATAACTCCGCCAAAATCGAAAATGATGTTCCGGTAGTTTGCGGCATGCGGTTCAGGCATAGGATCATGATATGATTCGATTTGCAAAGATGGCAAATTCTGACTACTTTTGCAGGGTTTTTCAGGGCCCATAGCTCAGACGGTTAGAGCAGCTGACTCATAATCAGCTGGCCGCTGGTTCAAGTCCAGCTGGGCCCACCCACTACGGTAAGCATTGAAACTGAAAGGCCTCTCATTCATTACAGGTATTGTTTTGTTTATTACTGTTCCTGTATGGGCCCAGCCCTGGGAGTTTGTCAAGGAACGAGATGGAATCAGGGTATTCATCCGTAAGGAAAGCGGTTCTGCATTCAAGTCATTCAAAGGCGAGGCGACCCTCCGTACCGATATTGCGAAAGTCAAACACCTTGTAGGGAACGGTGAGAATTTCGATTGGTGGGATGATGGGATCCGTGAGCTTAAAGTGTTGAAGTACACCAAAGACAAACTTATACGCTATTATCTGATATATGATGTTCCCTGGCCTCTTGCCGACAGAGATCTTTGTGTGGAGGCGGTGATCACGGATGATCCGGAAACCGGTCAGCGGACGGTTCTGGCCACTCCCATGGCAGATATGGTTCCTGAGAAAAGTGACATTGTCAGGATCAAGAACTATTATCAGAAATGGATCCTGACACCGATAGGGCACGACAAGGTGCATGTTGTGCTGGAAGGTTTTGTGGATCCGGGTGGCATCGTGCCTTCCTGGATCTATAATATGATTATCACGGAAACACCGCTCAAGGTGATAAAAAACGTGAAAGTAAGGGTCGAATGATCTTTTGCTTACGCTTCATCCTGACTGAAAACCATTAAATGCTGGTTGATTTCCCTGGTTATCGACTTTACGGACAAAGCCTGCTTTTTCTGCAGCGCATCTTCCAGGAGCATCAGTTTCCATGCACGGATGTTTTTCCTCTCTTTTCGTTTGACATCCCGGATCAGATCCTTCAAAACCACCATGTCATGCCAGTATCCCATCTCAAGCTGCAGATGATTCAGCAACTCTGGCTGAATTCCCGGATAGCGTTGCGAAAACCAGGTCTCATTTCTGAATACCAGTAAAATATAATAGAGAGATTTAACCTGCGTCCTAATGCCATGCAGTACC
>CAYWHQ010000055.1:0-10530 GCA_964457665.1 uncultured Prolixibacteraceae bacterium
GCAGTCTCGAACTGCTCGACCGGCTGATCCTCCTTGAAATTTACCCCGCGAGGGAGGAGCCGTTACCCGGTATCAACTCGGCCTGGCTGCTCGACAAGATCAATCTTCCGGAAAAACGGCTCGCCCGGATGAATGAGGTCATCCCTGTTCTCATCAGCGAGCCGCCTGATATCCTACTGACCCTGGGGGCAGGCGACATCGACCAGCTCGCGGAACCTGTTGAAAACCTGTTCAAAGAAGGAGCGCCCGGATGAAGCGGTGGATGGACATATTACGGATAGCGTTCGTCGTGGTACTGGTGGCAGGAACCATCGTGCTGGTGAGTTTCGTGGAATCGGAACAGTCGGACATCTTGTGCAAACAGGTTTATATCACCATGGATTACGGAAAATCCGATGTGCTGGTCACCCGTTCTGACATCGATTCCCTGTTGCGCCGCACATCGGGCAACCTGAAGGGAAAGCCTGTGAGATGGATCAATACCGGAAGAATTGAGGAGGCCATCCTCCGGCAACCCTATGTCGCCTCGGCCAAAGTATACGGAAGCCATCAGGGTTACCTTTTTGTCGAGGTAACCCAGCGGCAGCCGGTTCTCCGGATCATCAACCAGACGATGGAGAGCTGCTATCTGGATATCTCCGGGCGTCTGCTCCCGCTCAATCCCGGTTATCCTGCAAGGGTTCCGGTGGCAACCGGCGCAATCGCCCACTCCCTCTTCCGGTCACCGGACTACAGGGTGGACGTCGCCATGCGGCAGGATAAGCCCGGCTCCGACTCCCTGATGGGCGATCTCTACCGGATGGCCATGTATATCAGCCATAACAGGTTCTTCAAGGCACAGATCACACAGATCCATGTCACCCCGCAGCAGGAATTCGAACTCATTCCCGGCATCGGTCACCACATCATCCTTTTCGGCACCGCTACCGAGATGGAGGAGAAATTCAGGAAACTGTTCATCTTCTACACCCAGGGACTCACCAAAACCGGGTGGAATAAATATAAAGTCATCAATCTTAAATACGCTAACCAGGTAGTTTGTTCAAAAAACTGATCATATGAAGAACTCAGGCATCATCGTTGGTTTAGACATTGGTACCACAAAAATCGCAGTCATTGTCGGGCGCAAGAACGATCTCGGAAAGATCGAGATCCTGGGCTACGGCAAAGTACCTTCCATAGGTGTCAGGCGAGGGGAGGTCATCAACATCGAGAACACGGTCCAGTCCATCAGGGAGGCAGTGGCAGAGGCTTCGGCCAAATCGGGTGTCGACATCCGGTATGTGAATGTCGGAATCGCCGGACAGCACATCAAAAGTCTCCAGCATCGCGGAAGCATGATCCGTGACGACAGTGAAACCGAGATCACCCAGGAGGATATCGACAAGCTTTGCAACAGCATGTACAACCTCAACATGAATCCCGGTGAGGAGATACTGGACGTCATCCCGCAGGAGTTTTTCATCAACGGCGACCATGGAACCACGCAGCCAAAAGGGATGATAGGGAGCACCATGGAAGCCAATTTCCACATCATCATCGGGCAGACGACAGCAGCAAAGAACATCTACAAGTGTGTCAGAAAAGCCGGACTGGAGGTGGTCGACCTGCTTCTGGAACCGATCGCCTCGTCGGAGGCCGTGCTCAACGAGGATGAAAAGGAGGCGGGTGTAGTCCTGGTCGATATCGGCGGAGGCACCTCCGACATTGCCATCTTTCACGAGGGGATCATCCGGCACACAGCGGTGATCCCGCTGGGAGGCGAGATCCTGACCAACGATATCAAGGAGGGGTGCAGCATCATCCGTAAACATGCCGAGGAGCTCAAGGTGAAATTCGGATCTGCCCTGGCCAGGGAGAACCGTGACGAGGAGATCGTCGCCATCCCGGGTCTGCGCGGCAGGCCTCCCCGTGAGATCAGCATGAAAAACCTGGCCAGCATCATCCAGGCGCGCATGGAGGAGATCATCGAGCATATCTATTATGAGATCCGGAATTCGGGCTATGAAAAGAGGCTTTACGGAGGAATTGTCCTCACAGGTGGCGGAGCCCAGCTCAAGCATCTCGCCATGCTTACGGAATTCATCACCGGGATGGACACAAGGATAGGCTACCCCAATGAACATCTTTCCGACAACATCCCGTCCGACATGGCTTCGCCGATGTACTCCACGGGGATCGGACTGGTGATCATCGGTATTGAACGGTACCTGAGGGAACAGGAGAAGCTCAGGGCCCTTCAGCCACAGTTCGAGCCGGTGGAAGCCACGGTGGATAAGATCAAACCGGGCAGGGAGAAGAAACTCAGAAACCCGCGGCCACAGGGGAAACGCTTCACAGAGATCTTCCTGGATAGGATCCGCAACTGGTTTGATGAGGAGAATGAGTGAGGGAATTAACAATCAACCTGTTGAAAAAAAACTTCCTACAAAAATCATAAGGCATCTGTTCTGCATATTTTTAAACCGATAAAAAAGTCATCATGAGCGAGATTCTGAAATTCGACCTTCCCAAGCACCAGTCGTCCATCATCAAAGTGATAGGGGTCGGAGGGGGTGGCAGCAATGCCGTAACGCATATGTTCAGGCAGGGCATCAGAGGCGTTGATTTTATCATCTGCAATACCGATTCCCAGGCGATGGAATCGAGCCCGGTTCCAACCAAAATGCAGATCGGTAAAAACCTCACAAGCGGACTGGGAGCCGGTTCGGTTCCGACCGTAGGGAGGAATGCAGCCCTTGAAAACGTTGACGACATCCGCGCCATGCTGTCGACCGGTACCAAAATGGTGTTCATCACGGCCGGTCTCGGAGGTGGCACAGGTACCGGGGCCGCACCGGTCATCGCCCAGATCGCAAAGGAGATGCAGGTCCTCACCGTGGGGATCGTCACCATCCCGTTTGCGTTTGAAGGCAATAAGAGGCGACAGTTTGCCACCGACGGTATCGCCCAGATGAAGAAGCATGTGGATGCGCTGCTGATCATAAACAACGACAAGCTCAGGGAGCTTTTCGGAGACCTCCGTCTGACGGAGGCGTTCAAGAGGGCCGACAACGTGCTCACGACAGCGGCCAGGGGAATCGCAGAGATCATCACGGTGACGGGTTATATCAACGTTGATTTTGAAGATGTAAAAACCGTCATGAAGGACAGTGGCGTGGCCATCATGGGTACCGGTGTGGCAGGCGGTGAAAACCGGGCTGAACGGGCCGTAGAGGAGGCGCTTGCTTCGCCGCTGCTCGACAACAACGATATTGAGGGAGCCTCCAACCTGCTGCTGAACATCACCAGCGGAAGGGAGGAGATCACGATGGATGAGGTTTCGGACATCACGAATTACATCCAGCGCAAAACCAAACAATCGGCCGAGATCATCTGGGGAACAGGTTTTGACGAGAGTCTTGACGACAAGATCAGTGTGACCATCATTGCCACCGGTTTTGACGCAGAACACCGCCGGCATGATCCGGGTCAGAATGTGGTGTACGATCTCTACGATCAGCGCGAAAACCTGATGAAGCCGGCTCCGGGTCCCGCACCGGCCGAGGTACCGCCCGTCAGGCCGGTTACAATTGCTGCACCGGCTCCCGCACCAATCATGCAGGAGCAGCCACAGCCTGTACAGCGTTTCATGCTTTTTGAAATGGATCCGAAAGAGCCGGAAGCCATGGTAACGCCTGAACCCGAACAGGAACCTATCCCTGAATCCGAAGCTGTTTTCCAGCCGGAAGCCATATTTGAATCCGATCTGCCAGCGGTAGCCGAATCCGACCCTGTTACCGTTCCAGAGTTCGCGGAAGAACCGGAAGCCGTTTACCAGCCGGAAGCCGTTTACCAGCCGGAGGCCGTCACCGGCGCTGAACCCGAAACCGGGGTCAATCCAAACGACCGGCTGGCCACCGACAGGGTATCCAAACTCAGGGCGCTCAGTGAAAAACTGAAAACGCAGGCACCCCTTGAAAAAAACCTTCAGGAACTGGAGAATATCCCAGCCTACAAGCGCCGCAACGTGGAACTCAGCAATGTGATCCCCTCCTCGGAATCGCAGGCCGAGCGATACATCCTTTTCGAGAACCCCGACAAGTCGGTTGAACTGAAGAGCGAGAATCCCTTTCTTAACAAGAAGGTAGACTGATCACCTGATCATCCGGTGAATGATCCTCTCGGTCAGGGAAAAAGGGATCAGAGCAGCCAGCCTCAGTTTCCACATATTGTTGATCCGGTATAACGGTTTCGGCCTGGTTTTCAGACTTACCTTATAGATAAAGTATGCTGCCTTTCCGGGCGTCAGCACTTTACCGAATCCGCGGGAAGCGGCGCCGGTAAAACGTTCAAAGGCTGCGGCCAGCCGGGGATCCTTCACAGGCCAACTGATCGAATTTAATGCTTTCAGCAGGGGAGTATCGATGGCGCCGGGTCGTACCACCGTTACTTTTACCCCCAGGAAACGCAGCTCCTGCCGTAAAACCTTTCCATATCTTTCCAGGCAGTTCTTTGTGAGGGGGTATGGCATAAAGGGGGCAATAAGGTTCAGGCTTTCGCTGCCAACCAGTATGATCATTCCGCCTGGTTTGCGCAGCAGGGGAAGGAACGAAACGATCACCCTGTGCGCCCCGAAGAAGTTAACCTCGAATATCTCTTTCATTTGTGACACCGGCGCTTCCGAAAAGGGGAAGTAACGGTCGATCCCTGCATTGCAGATGATCAGGTCGAGATGAACATTCTGTTGCAGCAGCTGATCACGCAGCGCTTCCACTGAAGAGTCGGAAGTGACATCCATGTACGCGGTCCGGGGATCCTCCCGGATATCGGTCGCATACACGGCCCATTTACGTATTCTATAGATGGCTGTGAGGGAGAATCCCACACCTCCTGCAGCACCGGTGATCAATACACTTTTTCCGCTCTCCATCTCCTGATCCTGTAAATCATGGCTGAAACATGGCAAATCAAACTCCAAAGGACGGCATATTTCCCGAATCCCCCTCTCACATCCCGGTAATATCTTTCGCCCCTGAGGATCTTCCCGAAAGCCTTCCAAACCCTGTCGTTATCGCTTACCAGATGGTGGATCCGGAGCGGAAAGGCATTAAAGAGGTTTCTGATCTTCAAAGCCGTTTCAATCTCATACATCAGTGTTTCATTCACCATGGAGGAATAACGGGCAAGATCAGCAGTCCTGCCCCGGAGATGCTCCGTGATGCAGGCTGCGGCCATTCTCCCGCTTTTTACCGCGTACCAGATCCCTTCACCGGTAAGCGGATCGGTAAGTCCGGCGGCATCGCCTGCAACCAGGATATTGCCGGCATGGAAGGCGCCCCTGCGCAGCCTGACCGGGATGGGCCAGGAGCGGAAGGAGTGTGTTTGCAGGGGTTTTATCCCGGTACTTCGTATAAACTGCCTGTAGTACCCCTTCATTTTTCCGGCCAGTGAGGCAGGCCCTCCCACCCCGGCAGAGAAATGGTCCTTTTTGGGAAAGATCCATCCATATCCGCCCGGGAAGGTACCCCAGTCGAGAAAGATGGTCTCCCGGTAAGCTGCCAGATCCTCCTCCGGCACGGCGATCTCTGCCTCCCATGCCATACCGGGTCCGATATCCCGTTTCAGGCCGGCCGATCTTGCCACTATTCCGGCAGCCCCGTCGGCTCCCATCAGGATCCTGCTACGGTATATCCCCCTGGTGGTGACAACTTCGATATATGGTATGCTTTTACGGATATCCAGGATCTTTTCACCCATCCTGAGCCGGGTTCCTGCCATCTCCGCCTGCTTCAGGAGAAAGGCGTCCAGTTCCGGACGGCCGGTGCAATACATTAAGGGGAGCTCTCCCCGGCGGGTGAAAGCATCGCTGAAATGGCAGGAGAATCTGACATGGTAGATGGTACGTTCCAGAACCGGTTCCAGGGAAAAAGGGATTTCAGCGAGGATTTTATGGGTCAACCCTGCCCCGCACACCTTATACCGGGGAAATATCTCCTTCTCAATCAACATTACCCTGAAACCCTGCCGGCACAGGTCGAAAGCCGCCAGTGTACCGGCCGGACCTGCTCCGGCAATGATCACATCGGCATCAGGCTTCATGCCTTACTTTACAGAAAGCAGTTCCTTCAGCAGCCGGTCGCGCTGTATCGGTACAACCCCCACATCTTCACACACGAGGCCTCCTGCCATGTTGGAGATGTAAGCAACCTCGTATGGGGTGCGCTTCATGGCAAGGCACATGGAAGCCACGCTGATCACCGTATCGCCGGCGCCGGAGACATCGGCCACGGACCGGACATGACTCGGGATGAAGATCGCTTCATCCTTGCCGTCATTATCCCTGATCATCATCACCCCGTGTTCCGACAGGGTAGTAAGCAGGTAACGGCAACCCAGCGAATTCCGGAGGTTTGCGGCAGCATTGGTCAGCGATTCACGTCGGGCGGGGTCGAAATCGGATTTCATCCCCTCTTTCAGCTCTTTCAGGTTGGGTTTAAACAGGGTAACACCCTGGTATGCCAGGAAATTTCTCCGCTTGGGATCCACCGCCACCGGGATCCCCCGTTTTCCTGCCTTTTTGACCACCTCTCCGATCAGGGCCGGATTGATCACCCCCTTGTCATAGTCCTGAAAAATGATACAGTCGACCTTCTGGTCCTCCAGCATCCTGTCGATGACCCGGATGAGGGTAAGATAGTCGGCAGGGTGGAGTTCGTTCTCCACCTCCTCGTCAACCCTGAGCATCTGGTAATTATTCCCGAAGATCCTGAACTTGGTTGTTGTGATCCTTCGTTTGCTGCGGATGATCCCGAAATCACTGATCTTTTCCTTGTGCAGAAGTTCCAGGAACTGGTCGCCCTTTTCGTCGGCCCCGATAACCGAGCAGAGCAGGGGGGTCGCTCCCATGGAGCGAACATTCCTTGCAACATTGGCAGCTCCGCCCATGCGGTGTTCCCGCTTTCGCAGGGCAACGATGGGGATCGGGGCTTCGGGGGAGATCCTTTCGACCTTGCCCCACAGGTAGGAATCGACCATCACATCGCCGATGATCATGATCCTGAGTTTCCGGAAATCGCTGAACAGTTTTCTGTAATTACTTTCGCTGGTCATACCTGCAGGTTAAGCGGTAACTGTGGAATAGTGAGAAACCTTACGGATGTTGGGATTAAGCTCGTCGGACGAGATGTTTCCATCCATGAGCCTGATGATCCGGTGTGCATGCTGTGCAATGTCCTCCTCGTGGGTGACGACGATCACCGTATTACCCGCGTTATGGATCTCCTCGAGCAGGCCGAGGATCTCGACAGAGGTTTTGGAATCGAGGTTTCCGGTTGGCTCATCGGCGAGAATGATGGCCGGGTCATTGACCAGTGCACGGGCGATGGCCACCCGCTGGCGCTGGCCACCTGAAAGCTCATTGGGCTTGTGGGTCATACGGTCCTCCAGTTTGACCTCATGCATCACCCGGGTGGCACGTTCAACCCGTTTTGCCTTTCCGATGCCGGCGTAGATCAGCGGGAGCATGACATTTTCCAAGGCCGTGGAGCGGGGCAGCAGATTGAAGGTCTGAAAAACAAACCCGATCTGCCGGTTCCTGATCTCGGCCAGCATATTGTCGTCGAGCTTGCTGACATCCTCCCCGTTCAGTATGTAGGAGCCGCTGGTAGGGGTATCGAGGCACCCGATGACATTCATGAGCGTGGACTTGCCCGAGCCCGAAGGACCCATGATGGCAACGAATTCGTTTTTCCGGATCACGAGTGATACCGACCGCAGCGCTTCCACCACCACGGTTCCTATCCGGTAATTCTTGACGATATTTTCAAGCCGGATTACTTCTGATGTCATAGTATTCAATTTAATATCTGAGGATGAAATCCTCCTTGCTTAATTCGGTTCTGAAAAACACCACACCCATTTGATAAAGGTCGATCGTAACCTTGACTGCCGGATGAAGTCGGATCGCCGTCCAGGCTTTTTCCATCTCCGGTGACCAGTGAATGTCGTCGAACACAAAGACGGACCTGGGGGTGATATGTTTCATGCAGGATTCAAAATAATGCATGGTGGAGGCATAGCGGTGGTTCCCGTCAAAGAAGACGAAATCCAGGGCATGCAACGCTGCCAGTGCTTCATCCAGGGTATGTTCAAAATTTCCGTGCAGAATCTTAATATTGTTCAGGCCTGCCCTGTCGAAATTCTCTCTGGCCAGCCCGGCCGAATCGATGCATCCTTCCATGGTAATGATCCGTGACTTCGGGGCTGCCAGTGAAAGATACATGGTACTGATCCCCAGGGATGTGCCAAATTCCAGGAGGGTGAGTGGCCTTGTTTCACGCACAAGCCGGAAAAGGAACTGACCGTTGCGCGGGCTGACGGCGCTTCGGCGGACAACATCCTTTACCCGTGCAAAGCGGTGGTCGCATGAAAAATCGCCGGCTTTTGCCCCCAGATCGTTGCGCTTGATAAACCGGGTGAACGAGGTAAGATCCCTCCGGATCTTCTCCACCTGCCGGTATTCGGGCAGCTCCTCCCCGTTGAGGAGCACCTTGTTGTAAAAACCGAACACAAAAGGCGAATGGATGCCAAAGCCCGACCGGGCTTTCATCGCATAACGCAGATACCTTGTGACCGATTCGACAGGTTTTACCATGGACATAAAATCATCGGCAAAGTTAGGGAAATAACTAATTTTGTCGGGGATTTATTGCTTCAATAGGACACAGGCGCATGGGAAAGGTTACAAATTATTTTTCGCTGGTCAGGATTCACCATACGGTCTTTTCGCTCCCTTTTGCCATGATCGGTTTTTTTCTGGCGGTCAGGCAGCCGGGTTTCAGCTTTAGTCTGACCGACCTTGCGCTGGTGATCCTGTGTGTGTTTTTTGCGCGCAATGCCGCCATGGGTTTCAACCGTTATGCCGACCGTGTTTACGACGGCATGAATCCCCGTACGGCGCTTCGCGAGATCCCGGCCAGCATCATCAAACCCGGTTCGGCGCTTATGTTCGTGATCATCAACTGTATCCTGTTCATGCTTACCACCTCTTTCATGAACCCTCTGGTGCTGATGCTTTCGCCTGTCGCCCTGGTGGTCGTGCTCGGTTACAGTTTCACCAAGCGATTCACCTACCTGTCCCACATTTTCCTCGGGGTCGGGCTGGCGTTGGCCCCCATCGGGGCCTACCTTGCGGTTGCGGCGCGTTTCGACCTCCTGCCCATCCTTTTTTCGCTGAGCGTGCTTTGCTGGGTTGCGGGTTTCGATATCATTTATGCCCTGCAGGATGCCGACTTCGATAAATCCGTAAAACTGCATTCGCTGCCCGCCAGGGTTGGAAATTTTACGGCGCTGGTCCTTTCTGCCGTGCTGCATCTGGGTTCGGTGACATTCCTTGCATTGGCCGGATTTCGCGGTGACTTTCACTGGATTTACTGGACAGGTCTGGCCCTTTTCACCCTGCTTATCCTTTACCAACATCTCCTTGTTCGCCCCAACGACCTCTCGCGGGTCAACCTGGCCTTTTTCACGCTCAACGGCATCGCTTCGGTGGTATACGCCACCTTTGTGATTGCCGACCTGTATCTCCGGTGACACCCCTCAGCTATTTTCCCCAGCTTTCCCTGTCGAGGCTCCTGTATTGAATCGCTTCGGCGAGGTGTTCGGGTCGTATGTCGCCGGCATCATCCAGGTCGGCGATGGTTCTCGACACTTTCAGGATCCGGTCGAAGGCCCTTGCCGATAATCCGAGTTTTTCCATGGCGCTGCGCAGCAGCTGATGGCCGGTGTCGTTGAGCCGGCAGTATTTCCGGAGCATCTTCGACGACATCTGTGCATTGGCGTGGATCCCGGGGTGTTCCTCAAATCTGCGCTGCTGAATCTGCCGTGCCACGACCACCCTCTGACGGATGGTTTCGCTACGCTCCCCGGTCCGGCTGTCGGCAAGGTCACGGTAGGCAACGGGTATCACTTCTATATGAATGTCGATCCGGTCGAAGAGGGGCCCGGAGATTCGGTTGATATACTTCTGTACGGCTCCGGGTGCACACTGGCAGTCAAGCTGGGGATGATTGTAATAGCCGCAGGGACATGGATTCATGGAGGCCACGAGCATGAAGCTGGAGGGGTATTCCACTGAGAAGCGCGCTCTCGATACGGTCACCAGCCTGTCCTCCAGGGGTTGCCGGAGCGCCTCCAGCACGGGTCTTCTGAACTCCGGCAGTTCATCCAGGAAGAGCACGCCGTTGTGGGCGAGGGAGATCTCCCCGGGTTGTGGAACGCTGCCGCCTCCTACCATAGCCACATCGGAGGTAGTATGGTGGGGCGACCGGAACGGCCGCACCGTGATCAATGACCGGTGGCTTCCCATTTTTCCTGCCACCGAGTGGATCTTGGTAGTCTCGAGGGCTTCCCGCAGACTGAGCGGAGGCAGGATGGTGGGGATCCTTTTGGCCAGCATGGTCTTACCCGCTCCCGGCGGGCCGATGAGGATTACAGTGTGTCCTCCGGCCGCGGCGATCTCCAGCGCTCTTTTAATGTTCTCCTGCCCCT
>CAYWHQ010000056.1:0-10510 GCA_964457665.1 uncultured Prolixibacteraceae bacterium
AAGAAAAATACCGCTATGAATCATAAGACCAAAATGCCTCTGCCGGTTGCTTCCCTGACCGGGAACGGAATGTTTTTTCTGATCGCCGGCCCTTGTATTATTGAGGATGAAAATTCACCCTTTGAGATTGCCAGGATTTTGAAAAAAATCACAGATAGACTTGGGATCCCCTTCCTCTTCAAGGCATCGTACCGAAAAGCCAACCGGTCGATGCTGAATTCATTCACCGGCATCGGTGATGCACAGGCCCTTCGCATCCTCTCAGCCATCGGAAAGGAACTGCGAATCCCTGTTGTGACTGATATTCACTCGGAAAACGAAGCTGAGACGGCAGCTGAATATGTTGATATGTTACAGATTCCGGCCTTTCTGTGCCGTCAGACCGATCTTCTCCTTGCAGCAGGAAAAACCGGCTGCATGGTGAACATCAAGAAAGGGCAGTTCTCATCCCCCGGATCCATGGGATTTGCCGTGGAAAAAGTGAGGAGTACAGGTAACAACAATGTCTTTCTTACGGAACGCGGTACCACGTTCGGATATCACGACCTGGTGGTCGACTTCCGGGGGATCCCCGAAATGCAGGCGTTCGGGGTACCAGTTATCACCGATATCACCCACTCGCTGCAGCAGCCAAATCAACCTGCCGGTGTTACCGGCGGCAAGCCCGAACTTATCCCTTTGATCGGCCGCACTGCAATTGCCGCCGGATGCGACGGGATCTTCATGGAGACACATCCTGAACCTTCGCGGGCAAAATCCGATGGGGCCAATATGCTCCGGCTCGAACTGGCTGAAGAACTCCTTGAAAAACTTGTAAAGATCAGAAAAGCGCTGTAACCATCATTCGGTTTTCAATCCCCTGATACCCCCCGTCTCCTTATAGAACTGCACTTTCCACCGGCCGGCAGGCAGGTTGCTGACCACCCCAAGCTGGCTTACGGTACACTGGGTCTCTTCCTGCGTATCTTCATCCACCTTGACCGTGATCCGGGCAAGCTCAGGTATGCGATAATAAAATCCGCGTACCTTGGGTTCCTTTATCACCTTGTTCAGATACCCTGCAACTTTGTTCGTGTTGCCAACCCGCTGTACCCGGATGGTGATAACTTTTCCCGACGCATCATCCAGCCCGACGATCCCGCGGCTCCTGCTGAATTTGAAGACCGGAATCTCCGTATTGATCTGATTGGAGGTGGGGATATATTTATAGGTATAATGAAGAACCTTTCTGACACTGATGCCCGTGAAGAGTTTGAGATACTCCTTTTCCATACTTTTAAGCTGCACATCCATGTATTCCAGGGTCTCTTTATTATAACTCACCTCCTGGAACCCGCTGATCAGGTTGAAACGGTTCTCCTTGATCTTTGAAATAAAATCCGCAGCCTCCCTGGCTTTCTGCTCCGGTGTTTTTTCCACCATTGTCCGCTTCAGTACCTGTCGTTCAATGGTCATGGTATCAATATTTATTTTCCGGATGATCGTGTCGATCTTTTCAAATACACTCATGTCGGCCGAATAACGGAAAAGCTCACCGAAAGCATCCTTGTCGGGATCCGCCAGCGACTCCTCCGATTTGGTCATCCGCAGGAGCGCCTCCGCCGAGTCGCCGATCTCCGGCAGTACCCCCAAAAACACTCCCGTACTGCTGAGCGCAAGCATGTCATCGCCCGCCTCCCTCGAACTTTTTTCGCCAAACTCAATAAAATAATACTGTTCAGGATCTGGTTCAGGATAGGTTGAAATGTTTATCCCGCTGATCCTGTAATCAATTGAATTGGATGCAATTACATTCTTCAGGCCAAGGTAACGGTTGGCGAAATCGGCATATGGGCCTTTATAATTCTCGGTTCGCTCGATCGTAACTTCGATCCTGACAACCGTACGCGGGAGCGAATAGATGATCCCCTCCCGCGACAAGGGTACTGCATTGTCATCGATCCTGACGACATTGATCTGACCCATAAGATGGGTAAAGGGGAGCATTAACAGAAAAAGGACACAAACGGCAATCCGGTTCATGGCATTCGTTTTTAACGTGTAAATAATAATTCCCTGTATTTGGGCAAAGTCCAAAGTTCGTCATCGACCATCAGTTCCAGTTTGTCAGCATGGTACCTGATCTTGTCAAAAAAGGGCAGCACATTCTCACAATAGGCTGCAGCTTTATCAGCCATATCCTGTATACGGTTTGCAATCTTGCGCTGTTCGGTCATTTCATTCACAAAGGTTTTAATCTTGTCGACATGTTCAGAAATCTCCTGGATCATCTCCATCTGGTTCATCGACAATTTTCCGTAGGATTTCAGGTCCAGCACCTGCTTCAGTCCCTTCACGTTCTCAACCAGGGTATTCTGGTATCTGATGGCTACAGGAATGATATGGTTGGTGGCAATATCGCCGAGCACCCTGGATTCAATCTGAATCTTCTTGGTGTAGTTTTCCAGCCTGATCTCGTATCTTGAATGCACCTCCCTTTCCGTGAGTACGTTACTGCGCCCGAAGACGGCAACAGCCTGCCTTGAGATCATTGACTTAACGGCTTCAGGGGTGGTTTTCAGGTTGGATAGGCCGCGGCGGTTTGCCTCCCCGACCCATTCCTGGCTGTAGTTATTGCCTTCAAACCGTATGGATCGTGATTCCTTGATGTACCGGCGTATCACCTCAAAGATGGCATTATCCTTCCTGACTTTTTTTGCGATAAGCGTCTCCACATCTGCCCTGAACTGTCGTAACTGGTCGGCCACGATCATGTTCAGCACAATCATGGCGGGGGCGCACGACTGGGAAGAGCCCACGGCCCGGAACTCAAATTTGTTTCCGGTAAAAGCAAAGGGAGAGGTGCGGTTACGGTCGGTATTATCCAGCAGGATCTCGGGGATCTTGGGGAAATTGCTGAGCAAACCGGTTTCGTCAGCGTTATTCAGCTTGATCTTCTTTTCGCTTTTTTCGATCAGGTCGAGCATCTGGGTGAGCTGGGCGCCGATAAAAACGGAAATGATAGATGGCGGGGCTTCATTGGCGCCCAGCCGGTGGTCATTGCCGGGTGAGGCAATAATGGCCCTCAGCAGGTCAGCGTTATCATGTACCGCCTTGATGATATTGACCAAAAAGGATAAAAACCTCAGGTTAGAAGAGGGTGTTTTTCCCGGCGTCAGTAGATTTTCTCGGGTGTTGGTGGCCAACGACCAGTTATTGTGTTTCCCTGATCCGTTGACCCCGCTGAAGGGCTTTTCGTGAAGCAGCACCGTGAAGTCATGCAGCCTTGCCACATTGTCCAGTAAATGCATCATCAACTGGTTATGGTCGATGGAAAGATTCGCCTCCTCATATACGGGGGCACATTCAAACTGGTTCGGCGCCACTTCATTGTGGCGGGTTTTTACCGGTATACCCAGCCTGTGGGCTTCCAGTTCAAACTCCTGCATGAAAGCCATCACCCTTTGCGGAATAGTGCCAAAATAGTGATCCTCCAGCTGCTGATCCTTGGCCGAGGAGTGGCCGAAGAGGGTACGGCCGGTCAGCACAAGATCAGGCCGGGCCTGATACAGCGCCCTGTCAACGAGAAAATATTCCTGCTCCCATCCCAGGGTAGCAAAAACTTTTGTGACATCCTTGTCGAAATACCTGCAGATGTCGACTGCCGCCTTATCCACTGCCTGAAGCGCTTTCAGCAACGGTGTCTTAAAATCAAGTGCCTCGCCGGTATAGGAGATGAAGACAGATGGGATGCATAGGGTACGGTCCATAATAAAAGCCGGGGAAGAGGGATCCCATGCCGTATATCCCCTGGCCTCGAATGTGCTGCGGATACCCCCGCTGGGAAAACTGGAAGCGTCAGGCTCCTGCTGGGTAAGTTCTATCCCCCTGAACTTTTCAATGCCTCTTCCTCCATCCAGCGGATCAATAAAGGCATCATGCTTCTCCGCCGTAGCCCCGGTAAGTGGTAAAAACCAATGCGTATAATGCGTTGCACCTTTGCTGATAGCCCATGCACGCATACCCGCCGCTACCTGATCGGCGATTTTTCTTTCGATTTTCTCTCCTTTCTCAATGGAATTGATCACCGCCCGGTACGCCTCCTCGGTCAGATATTCCCGCATGGCCGAATGGTTGAAGGTCAGTTCACCGAAATAGGAGGAAGCCTTTTGATCCGGAAAGGTCACCACTTTCGGCGCTCGTCCGATTGCCATTTCCAACGCCCTGAATCGTATATTGCTCATAATGTTACTGGTCTTTTATTGCTTTTTCTATTTAGACTCAAAATAAATAATCCGGCAAATGTAATCATTCCATTGACAATTAATAGCTCAAATCCGAAACGGTAACCCTGAAACAGGAGTTCCGAATAAATACTGATAAAATAGCAGAGCACCGGAGACAGCAAAGCTACAAAGGGAACCAGACGGTCGCGCGTTTTCCTTCTCGTGAATAAACCAAAGGCATACAATCCCAACAACGGTCCATACGTGTAGCCTGCCACGGTGAACAACTTGTCGATCACCGCCCTGTCGTTGATCGCCCGGAATAACACAATGGTAAGCAGCAAAACAACCGCAAAAGCGATATGAACCAGAAAGCGGATCCTCTCTTTCTGTTTTTCCGTGAGTTTCTGATTTCCTTGCAATCCAAGGAAGTCGATACTGAAAGATGTTGTCAGGGAGGTCAGTGCGCCATCGGCACTGGGGTAGGCGGCCGATATCAATCCGATCACAAAGATCAGGCCGGCCAGGGGACCAAGATATTCGATGGCAACGACCGGAAACAGATCATCGGAACGGGCTGGTAAGGATATCCCCTCCCCGGCGGCATAAAGAAAAAGGGAGGCTCCCAGAAACAGAAAAAGAAGATTCACGAAAAAAAGGATAATGCTGAAAGTATACATGTTCTTTTGGGCATCTTTCAGGGTCCGGCAACTCAGGTTCTTTTGCATCATCTCCTGGTCAAGACCGGTCATGACGATGGTGATAAACATACCGCTTATAAACTGCTTGATAAAAAACCTCGGATCATGCCAGTCGGTGTTAAACACCCGCGACAAGGGGCTTTCCCTGACCGAAACAATAAGGCTCCAGATATCCGTATCCATCTGCTGCGCGATCAGAATAATCGACAGAACCAGCGCAATCAGCATGAAGGTGGTTTGAACGGTATCCGTCCAGATAATGGTTTTCACGCCACCCTTGAAGGTATAGAGCAGAATGAGCAGGATAAAAACCAGCACGGTAACACCGAACGGGATATTCCAGGCATCGAATACGAAAACCTGCAGGACATTGACCACCAGAAACATACGAAAAGAGGCCCCGATGGTCCGGGAGAGGATAAAATAAAAAGCCCCGGTCTTGTACGACCAGAATCCAAATCTGCTTTCGAGATAGGTGTAGATGGAGGTCAGGTTCATCCGGTAATAGAGTGGCAGAAGGATACGGGCAATAACCAGATAACCGAATATGTAACCGAGCACCACCATGAGGTAGGAGAACTGGGTGTCGCCCACCCAGCCGGGTACCGACATGAACGTTACACCTGAGAGCGAGGCGCCGATCATGCCATAGGCCACCACTGCCCAGGGCGAGGCTTTGTTGCCAATGTAAAAGGCCCTGTTGCCGGCTCGCCTTGCCGTCAGCCAGGTCACCACGAATAACAGGATGGTATACAGAAGAAAGGCGGTAAAGATCAGCGAGGGGGTCAATGTCAGATCGAAATTAATAGTTAATACTCACTCTGCCAGATATGTAGCTAATGAATGGAGGTCGGGAAAAACATAATTGATCGTACGTTGACCCTTCCTGATAGTCACAAGGTCATCAGAAAGCAGTACGGTGGTCATTCCAACTCTTTTACCGAAGATCATATCGGAGAGCGAATCGCCCACCATCAGCGAATGCCGGAACCTGATATCCGGGAACCTTTTCCGGGCCTGTAATGCCATACCTATCCCCGGTTTCCGGTTAACCGATCCGGACCCTGCAAGGTCGGGGCAATACAACACAGCATCGATTCTGCCTCCTGCCTGATGTATATCGTGCACCATCTTTTCGTGGATTTCATCCACCTGGCGTGAATCCATCAGTCCTTTTCCGATACCCTGCTGGTTGCTCACAACAATGATCCTCCCGAAGATGCCGCCGAAAACCAGCAATGCCTCCCTGACGCCGGGAAGAAATTCAAAATCTTTCCACTGCCTGACATAATCATCCACTATTCGCCGGTTGATGACGCCATCCCTGTCGAGGAAAAGCGCCCATTCAGGACCTGTGATCAAATGCCTTAAATTCATGTTGTGCTTTATGGTAATCTTCCGGCACACCGATATCAAGGAAAAAGCCAGTGGCCTGGAAGCCAAATATCGGTGATTTGCCGGCAATCCGCTCAAAACAATCCTTCTCAATGGAAAAACGCCCCCTGTATTCCGGTTCCATCAAAAACATCTTCTCCATGATATAAATCCCACCATTGATAAATCCGGTTTTGCCAACCCCTGATTTCTCGGCAAAGTCGGTGATCATTTTGCGGTTGTTCATTCTGACATTCCCGTAACGGCTTGTATCGGGAACCCTGCGCAGCGCAATGGTAATACCTGCTTTCTTTTGCAAGTGGAAGTCCATCATCTCCGTCAACCCGATTCTGAAAATGCTGTCGCCATTCAGGGCAAAAGCCCTCTCGCCTCTGATCTTCCAGAATGCAAGCCTGATTCCGCCTCCGGTTCCAAGGGGCTCTTCTTCCGTGGAATAATCGACCTCCAGCGATTTATAACGGTCCCCGAAATGATCCGAAATGACATGATGCATGTATCCGACCGAAAGTACGACCCTTCGCACCCCTGATTCCTCCAGAAAATCCAGCAGATATTCCAGAAACGGCCTGCCATTGACCGGTGCCATTGATTTCGGCACAGAGTCAACCACCGTTTTCAATCGTGTTCCAAAACCTCCGGCGAGTACAATTGCTTCCAAATTACCGGCTGGTATTAGATACAGGAAACATCTCCGACTCGACCAGTTCGCAGATGATATGACCGACCATTATGTGGGATTCCTGTATCCTCGGTGTGTCGGTGGATGGGATATTGATCAGCAGATCGCTGATTTCCTTCAGCTTTCCGCCCGTCATTCCGGTGAGTGATATGGTGGTCATACCGATCATTCTGGCCGCACGGAAAGCCCGGATTATGTTTTCGGAGTTCCCCGATGTCGATAGCCCGATCAGGATATCACCCCGGCGTCCTGATCCCATCACTATCCTGGAATATACCTCTTCATAGGAATAGTCATTGGCCACGGCAGTAAGGTAAGAGGTGTTGACATGAAGTGCCTCGGAGGGAAGCGGTGGCCTGTCGTAGTAGAACCTTCCGGAGAACTCGGCAGCCAGATGCTGGGCATCGGCGGCGCTGCCCCCGTTGCCGCAAAACAACACCTTGTTGCCATTGCGGAACGCTTCAATGCAGCGTTCGGCACTCCTCCTGATGGTATCAAGAAGCCGCTCATCTGATAATATCTGTCGCTTGGTCTCAATGGATTGGTTTATGATTTCAAAGATGCGCATCGTCGTTTGGAAAAGGTTTGTATGAATATTGCAATTATGAAAAATGATCGTACCGTACAAAGTCTTCCAATGGTTTACGGATCTTGTGCCGGGAATTGGGATCAGGCCGGTCTGCCGGATAGCCCAGGGGCAGATACGCAACAGGTTCTACATGTCCCGGCAATCCCAGTATCTCCCTGCCGACAGCGGCATTGAAGTTGCAGACCCAGCAGGTTCCCAGACCCTTTTCGGCAGCTGCCAGCGTTAGGTGATCAACCATGATGGCGATGTCGATATCGGTATGATCTTTCCCGTCAGACCGCTTCCATCCCTGGTTGTGATCTCCGCAGAGAACGAGAATTAGAGGCGCCTGACGTATCCAGTCCCGCGGATAAGTTTTGTAGATATCCTCTTTCACATTTTGATCCCTGACAACTATCACGAACCAGGGCTGAAAATTGGCTGCCGACGGAGCCATCCGGCCGCATTCAAGAATATAGGCTAGTAGATCCTCATCCACCGGCTTGTCAAGAAAACCCCTGACCGAATAGCGCAGGGCAGCTAATTCCTTAAATGTCATATTCCTGTTTATTAAATACTCCAGGTCCGCAGACCCCGGGTTACAAATTCATATCTTTTTGAAGTACCACCGAACTTTTTTAAGGCCTCTGTCACGGCAATGCGGGTATTGCCCGGACAGTAAAAAAAGATGAATCCCCCGCCCCCAGCTCCGGAAACCTTTCCGCCTGTAGCGCCGGCATGCATCGCTGACTCATAGATATTGTCGATCAAAGGATTAGTAATACCCTCTGCCATCTTTTTCTTGAATTTCCATCCAAAGTCCAGAATCTCTCCTATCCTGTCAATTTCTCCCCGCAGCAACGCCTCCTTCATTTTCACCGCCTGCTCCTTCAGCTTGTGCATTGCCTCGATTGACGTTTCGTTACCGGCCATCACATTCTTTCGTTGTTCCTCGATGATCGTACCCGATAACCGGCTGGTACCCATGTGATAAAGAATCAGGTTGTTGGCAAGCTCATCCAGATACTTCTCCCTGATCCTCAATGGATTAACAATAACCTTATCCAGGTCGTAAAACTCCATGAAATTCACCCCGCCGAAAGTTGCAGCATATTGATCCTGTTTTCCTCCCGACATAGCCAGATCAATCCTTTCGATCTCAAATGCGAGATGGGCAAGATCATATTCCCCGAGGGGCATCTTCAGCCACTCCGCGAAGGCGCCGAGGATGGCCACTACGAGTGTGGAGGAGGTTCCTAAACCTGAGCCCGGGGGAGCATCAACCCAGGTTGTCAGTTCAAAAGACAAGGGTTCACCGGTAAAATCCCTGATAATCCGGTTGTAAATCCCCTTGTGAAGATCGAGCTGACCATTGATGGGAAGATTTTCGGCGGACCTGAGTTCTATCCGCTCATTTTTGTCAACCGAATGGAAAACCACCTTTCCATCCTGGCATGGCTTAATCGTGGCATTGGCATACATGCTGATGGTAGCATTGAGGATGGCGCCACCATAAAGTTCGGAATATGGCGCCACATCTGTACCTCCTCCGGCCAGACCAAGTCGTAACGGGGCTTTGCTGCGTATGATCATGATGAGAAGCGGTAAAAGAAAACTACGGCATCAAAGGTACAACATTAATCTGCAGCCTGACGAATGGCAGATGTCATTTTGGACCAGAGGTATTTTTGTTTCTCAATGGCTGCATTGGCTGAGAACTCCTCTTCACGTTCTTCGCTGAAATATCGGAAAACAGCCGTGGCAATGGCCTGCGGGTCAGGCGGAACCACATAGCCAACCCGACCGTCGGGTACAATTTCCGAGAGTCCTCCTACATCGGTGATGATCATCGGTTTGTTGAAATGATAGGCGATCTGGGAAACCCCGCTCTGGGTTGCACTTTTATAGGGCTGTACTACCAGGTCGCAAGCACAAAAATAGTTGACCACCTGATGGTCGGGGATGAAATCGTTATACATGATAATGCTCTCCTTCAGGTCCAGCTCAGCGACCATGGCAAGGTAGGGTTCGGGGTCGGTATAGAATTCTCCGGCCACGATGAGCTTCACTCCCAGTCTGGTGATCCTGTCATCGGCCATCGCCCTGATCAGCAGGTCAAGCCCCTTGTAATCGCGGATGAATCCAAAGAACAGGATATAGCGGTTATCGGGGTTCAGTCGGAGGTTGGTCAGCGCCTCGCTCTTCAGAACCGGTTTGCCGAAATTATCGTAAAGCGGGTGAGGGCAGAACATCCGCGATTTCCTACGGTTGAACCCTTCCAGCTCTTTCATGACAGAGTGCGACATGGCTACAAAACCATGTACGCTACCCACCCAGAACCGGGCCAGTAAATTATCGCCCGGTCTCTTTTCGTGCGGTATAATATTATCCACAACCGAAACCACTCTGGTTTTACGGCCCAGCCTGGCAATCCGGCATATGGTACCCAGACAGGGAGCCATGAACGGTATCCAGAATTTTACCACGATCAGATCGGGCTTTATTCTCCGTAATTCCAGTCCGACGATGATCCAGTTGAGCGGATTAACTGAATTGATCCTCACCCTGATCTTCAGCCCTGAGGGTGCAGGCTCGTCGGAATACTGCGTTTTACCCGGAAAGAAAATGGAGGGGTACTGCAGCGAAAAGGTATAGAGGGTAACATCGTTGCCCTCGGCAATAAACTCCCTTGCCAATCTTTCATTATACGCTGAAAGCCCTCCGCGCAGCGGATGAGCGGACCCCATGATCACGATTTTTTCCATGGTCAGGGTGTGATAACAGGTGCTGCAGGAACTGTAAAAGAGAAGGTGCTGCCCACTCCCGGTGTACTTGTCACCTGGATGGTGCCACCGTTTTGTCCGACAAATTCCTTGCTGAGTATCAATCCAAGGCCGGTCCCGCGTTCGTTGGCTGTTCCCCTGCTGGAACCGGCAAACTCAGGCCGGAACAACCGTTCCAG
>CAYWHQ010000057.1:0-10505 GCA_964457665.1 uncultured Prolixibacteraceae bacterium
TCGGGCGGCAAGTCTCCTGCGTGCCTCTTTGGTATTGACCCCTTTCACATCGGTCAAACGATTGGTGGCTGATACCAGGCAACCGGCCCTGGTTTCATCCGCAAATGAAAATATTGCATCCTGTGCAGATTTTCTGACCAGTGTTGCAGTATCGTAAAGGATAGTATCCAGTATATCCTTGTATAAAAGGAGCGCATTGCCAGGTTTCAGCTTTTCCAGCTTCATGACCCTGAGCAGCACTGATTCCGACACATAGGTTTCCATAATCATATCGGAGAGATTATTCTGGATCTCCTGTTCGGGTACAAAATGTTTTCCGAAATGGGTTGAAGCCTCCTGCAGTGTGACCAGAATCGCCCGCTTGAAGTTTCTGATATAACGTTTCTTCTCCGCAAAGTACTCCTCACCGGGCATCGGTTTCTCTCCAAGATTATCAAGGTCTGCTAGCATCCCGGCGGCACGGCCAAACAGGTCAAAGTCACCTTTCATGGCTCTTTTCATGGCAGTATCCACCACGAGTAGCCTGTTGATCTCATTGGTGCCTTCGAATATACGATTGATTCTGGAATCACGATAACCCCTTTCCACTGCCATTTCTGCAGAATATCCCATGCCACCATGGATCTGAACGGCTTCATCGATCACAAAATCAAGGACTTCAGAACCAACAACCTTTAATATGGCAGCTTCAACTGCATAATGACTGATTCCTTCAATGGAGGCTCTGCCTTTATCCATTCCTTCGGTCTTGTATTTCTCTATCTGATCGTCGATATCCTTGCTGACCCTGTAAATAGCCGATTCAAGCGCCCATGTCCGGATCACCTGCTGTGCTAGTTTCTGCCGGATTGATCCGAAAGTGGAGATCAGGACGTTAAACTGCTTCCTCTCATTGGCATATTTCACCGAATCGGTGATAGCCTTTTTGGAGGCACCCAGCACATTGGCTCCCAGCTTGATACGCCCCATATGCAGGATACTGAGCGCAATCCTGAATCCCTCTCCCCTCTTGCCTATCAGATTCTCCACGGGAACCCTGACATCGTTGTAAAATATCTGCGCCGTGGATGAACCCTTAATCCCCATTTTATGTTCATCAGGATTCACTACTACACCCGGGAATGCCCTTTCGATAATAAAAGCACTGAGCACCCGGTCGTTGTCGATTTTTGCAAAAACGGTCTGGACATCGGCAAAATGAGCGTTGGTGATCCACATTTTCTGGCCATTAATGATATAGTGTTTGCCATCATCACTGAGTCGAGCCTGAGTTTTGCCGGAATTCGCGTCACTACCGGCACCCGGTTCAGTCAAACAGTAAGCGCCAATCAATTCACCGGATGCCAGACGGGTTACATAACGCCTGCGTTGATCCTCATTGCCATAATACATGATCGGCAGGGTACCTATTCCCGTATGAGCCATAAATGCTACACTGAAGGAATAACCAGCTCCGATTTTCTCCGCTGCAAGCATCTGGGTGACAAACGACTGACCAAAACCGCCATACTCCTCCGGTAAGGCAATGCCCATCAGTCCAAGTTCGGCAGCCTTCAGCAGTATCTCCTTCATCTTTTCAATATCAGGGCTGTCGATGCGGTCGAGATGAGGATACAGTTCAGTTTCCAGAAACTCCTGACAGGTCTGGGCAATCATCAGTTGTTCTTCTCCAAATTCTTCAGGGATAAATACATCCTTAGGGTCGGTCTCCTCTACAAGGAATTCTCCGCTCTTTAAGATTTTCCGGTTCTCCATTCGTGTTTTTTTATGATCTTTATAAATAGGTTCTTATTTAATTGTTTCGGCAATAAGTTCTGCAATATCCAGGTTTTTCATGGATTGTTCTGAATTTTTATACTTCAGGCCATCCGTCAGCATTGTCATGCAGAAGGGACAGGATGTGGCAATGATCTGTGGGGAGACCGACAATGCCTCCTCTGTCCTTTCCATGAAAACCTCCTTATCTCCTTTCTCGGCCTCCTTGAACATCTGCGATCCGCCTGCTCCGCAGCAGAGGGCGTAGCTTTTGCTCCGGGGCATCTCAACGAAGTGCCGGGTAGTCATCTTAATAAGATCACGGGGTTCGTCGTATATTCCATTGGCACGCCCGAGATAGCATGGATCATGATATGTGATGCGCATTTCCCGGAGCACGGAGGTTTCAGGTTTGAGTTGGCCGCTGCTGATCAGATTTTGAAGAAAAATGGCATAATGGATCACTTCATATTTGCCTCCCAGTTCAGGATATTCGTTCAAAAAGATATTATAGCAGTGCGGGCAGGTGGTGATGATCTTTTGAATCTTATACCCGCTGAAGGTACTGATATTCCGGAATGCCTGCATCTGGAAAAGCATCTCATTTCCGGCGCGGCGTGCAGGATCTCCGGTACATGTTTCCTCCCTGCCCAGTACCGCATAACTGACCCCGGTATGATGCAATATCCGGGCAAACGCCCTGATAACTTTTTTATATCTGTCGTCGAATGCTCCTGCACAGCCCACCCAGAAAAGATACTCCGGGAGCACTCCCCGTGCGGTAACTTCAGCCATGACCGGCACTTCGAATTCCAGATCCTTTGCCCACAACATCCTGTCTTCAGCCGAATACTGCCATGGAGCTCCATTGTTCTCAATATTGCTGAAAACACTTTTGATTCCCCCGGGGGCTGATCCTTCTTCCATGACGAGATATCGACGCATATCAACGATGACCGAAGGTTGGTTGATGTTAACAGGGCATTCCAAGGCGCAGGCATTGCAGGTGGTACAAGCCCATAATTCTTCTTCCGTGATATAATCCCGAAGCAATGACCGCTGATCGGTCCAGTTCCTGCCATGAAGCCTCATGCCCGGGCCCTTTTCTTTCATCCTGGCCCTGACATCCATCATTATCTTCCTGGGAGAAAGCTTCTTCCCGGTCATATTGGCAGGGCAAACCGAAGTGCACCGGCCGCATTCCGTGCATGATAGCGAATCAAAATAATTCTTCCACCGGACATCTTCGACGTCTCTTACCCCAAACCTTTCTGTCGCCTGCTCTCCCGACTGGGAGGATGGCTGACTGTCAGGCTGCATCATTAGCATGACTTCCCGCATGACGTTTTCCATGTTGTCGAGCTTCCCGAGCGGTTCCAGCCGGCTAAGAAATACATTGGGCACCGACATGAAGACATGAAAATGTTTCGAATAAGGGAGTATATTGGCAAACAGGAAAATCAGCAGAATATGGCTCCACCAGAATAACTGGTAGTAAATGTAGATCCGGCCTGCATCCTCAGCCCGGAAGAATCCTGCCAGTATATCGCTTACCGGATAAAAACCCACTATGTGCTCCGAAAGAGACGATGCGTAAAGAAGGTAGCCCGTGTTCATACCGAGCAGGGTCACCATAAGTAACAGGATCAGCGTCAGGGCGATGTTGGCATCCAGGTGGGATATCCTTTTCATTTCAATACCCTCGAACCGGCGTATATGCAGAAAAACTCTCCGGAAAAGAAAAGCCAGGATCATGAAAGCGACAATCAGCGCAAAAACATCTCCTGATGCCATGATGATATCGTAAAGTATTCCGAGGAATGAAAGGGATCTCTCCAAGCCAGCCAATCCGTCCACCACCATTTCGATGCTGCCGAAGATGATCACACAGAACCCCCAGAATACCAATGCGTGCATCAATCCTACGACCGGACGCCTGAAAATCTTTGTCTGGCCAAATGCAACCCTGAACATCAAGATCAATCTCCGTCCCGGATTATCAATCCTGAATCCCGGCCTTGTGAGCCTGAAATAAGCAATAAGCCTGTGGATAGTATAGGTGAAAAAACCGAGTGTTACCAGTAATATGGCAGCAAATACAAGCTCTCTTATCATGTATGGATATGATTATTTGCCCTTGGCTTCGCGGAACGCTGCAACGAGGCCCGGGAGGATCCTGGCGGCGTCGCCGATGATCCCATACTGCGCCGCTTCAAAGATGGGGGCATCCTTATCAGTGTTAATAGCCACGATAAACTTACTGGAGCTCACCCCAGCAAGATGTTGTGTAGCACCGGAGATTCCGATGGCAAAGTAAAGATTAGGGGCAATGATTTTGCCTGTCTGGCCTGTATGCTCCTCATGGGGTCTCCATCCTTCATCCGACACAGGCCGGGAACAGGCGGTAGCGGCCCCCAATACCTCCGCAAGATCAACCAGGGGCCCCCAGTTCTCCGGTGATTTCATACCCCTTCCGCCCGACACAACGATGTCGGCATCCGTGAGGAGAATTTTCCCGGTCTGCTTCAGAACTTCAAGTACCTCGGTTCTACCCTGAAGGTCGTTGAACGAAATATCCTCAATGACAACAGGTACCCGATTTTCAATTATGCCGAAGGAATTCTGCGCCAGCGTTAGAATCTTTACGCTGCTGTTCAATATCAGGTGAGCATAACCATTTCCGGAATAGACCCTTTTGTACACCGTAAGAGGCTCGAGTGATAGCGGCAGTTTGCTAACGCCAGAGCCAATGGAAGACTTAAGTCTTACCGATAACCTTGGTGCGATAGCTTTTCCTGAATTATTATTGGAGAACAGAAGGATACCCGCCTTCTCTTTCCTTGCGATGTCTGCGAGGATAGCGGTATACATCTGATTGTCGAATACCTGAAGATTATCGCCTGTGACGGAAATGATCCTGGCCGCTCCGTAGGAAGCGAGCATTTCCAGTTCGGATTTGGCAACATTTCCAATGGAAACTGCCACAGCCGTAGTATTCATCATCTCAGCCAGTTTGGCTGCGTAGGAAATAAGTTCAAAGGAAAGCTTTTTGAATTTCCCGTCCCAATTCTCCGTATATACTAATACTGACATATCATTGAATTCATTAAGTATTTATACCTGTGATCAAATTACTTTGGCTTCATTTTGAAGAAGGTCAACCAGTTGGGCTGGGTGGTCCGGATCAACGAACCGGCAGGCGGCGCGCGGAGCTGGTTTCTGATAGGCGGCTATCCCCGACAGCGGTTCAATGGCGGCGGGTTCAACAACACGCAGCGGTTTTGTTCTGGCCATCATGATGCCGCGCATGGCAGCGATACGAGGTTCTTTGGCGATCCCTTTCTGCACCGCTGCAACAAAAGGAGCAGGAACAGATACAAGCTCACGCCCCCCATCTATCTCCCTGTTCATCAATACCTTGCCATTTTCTATCTTTAATCCGGAGACTCCCGATACGGAAGGAATTTCCAGAAACTCGGCCAGCATTCCCCCCACCAACGATCCGTTAAAATCGCTGGATTCAATCCCACACAGAATGATATCATAGGGATCGTTACGGAGTATCTCCGCCAGTTGGGCGGCCACAAAATAGGCATCGGCCGGATCGGCATTGATCCTCACCGCATCGTCGGCACCAATAGCCAGCGCTTTCCTTATGGTTGGCTCTGATGAGACAGGTCCTACGTGGGCAACCGTCACTTTGGTCACTCCGGCTGCAGGATCATCCTTCAGTTCAAGCGCCCTTGTGAGCGAAAGCTCATCCCAGGGATTGATAACCCATTGTATCCCGGTAGTATCAATGCCGGTATTACCATCCAGAAACCTTATGCGTGTAGTGGTGTCAGGTACCTGGCTGATGCAAACTAAAATCTTCATGGATTGCTATTTTTGTTTGAATAAATAAAGGTGCAAATTTAATATTTTTCATCTTCCTCCAGACACTTCTGATATTGGACCATTGCTCTGAGGCTCATACCCATTGATGAAAATCCCCCGTCATGATAGATGTTCTGCATCGTGATTTTTCTGGAAAGGTCGGAAAACAGGAAAATACACAGATCGGCACATTCCCCGGCAGTGGCATTACCCAGAGGGCTCATTCTTTCCGTAAAATCTATCAGTGCATCAATCCCCTTTACCCCGCTGCCAGCAGTGGTACGGGTTGGTGATTGAGAAATGGTATTGATCCTGACCTGCTTTTCACGACCATAGATATACCCGAAACTGCGGGCAATGGACTCCAGCATAGCCTTGGCATCGGCCATATCGTTGTATCTGTAAAGGGTTCGTTGCGCGGCTATGTAAGACAACGCCACGATGGATCCCCAATTATTCATCGCATCCAGCTTTTTGGCAACCTGCATCATTTTGTGAAAAGAGATGGCAGAAATATCTACGGTCTGCATATAATACTGATAATCAAGGTTGTCGTATTCCCGACTTTTTCTGACGTTCATGGACATACCAATGGAATGGAGCAGAAAATCAATTTTTCCGCCCAGCACTTCCATGGATCTGGTAATTACCATGCCAATTTCCTCTAGCGATGTGGCATCGGCGGGAATTATTTCAGCCCCGGTTGCCGCTGACAGGTCCTTGATTGACCCGAATCTCATGGCAAGGGGTGTGTTGGACAGCGTAAATACAGCGCCTTCCTCATGAGCGCGCAAGGCAATATTCCATGCAATCGATTTCTCATCCAACGCCCCGAAGATGATCCCTTTCTTTCCCTTTAAAAGATTATTTGACATAATGTTACATTCATTAATTGGACATTAATTCGCGGGCGGTCTTCCGAGCAGCATCCGTAACCATCTCATTGCTGAGCATCCTGGCTATCTCTTCCACCCTTTCATCATAACCGAGTCCTGTGATAAGTGTTTCAACTTTATGGCCCGATTCCGACTTATACACATGCAGGTGATGCATGCCTTTACCAGCAATCTGTGGCAGGTGCGTAATCGCTATGACCTGCATCGATCCCGACATGGCGCGCAGGATGTTCCCAACCCTTGCCGCTACCTCTCCTGAAACGCCGTTGTCGATCTCATCAAAAATGATGGTAGGAAGAAGAGTACGGAGACTGATAAGCGATTTTATCGACAACATCAGTCTCGACAATTCACCCCCGGAGGCAATCCTGGCAATATCGTCGGGCGGAACTCCCTTATTCGCACTGAACAGAAAATTCACACGATCCAGCCCTTCCCAGCCGGGTTTCTCCACTTCCATCCATGAGACCCGAAAGACAGCACTAGGTAAAGATAATTCTTTCAATAAGTTAGTTATCTTTTTTTCAAGAACAGCTTTAGCCGATTTACGACCTTCAGATAATTTTTTCGCTAACTGCTCAAGCTGAGCGGAAGCGACCTGAAGATCACCGGTTACCTTCTTAATCTGTTCCTCGAAATCATAAACCCTATTTATTTCTTTTTCAATAGACTGTATTATTTCAAGCAACCCGGAAATATGAGGCACCTGATGTTTTTTCTGCAAATGATAAATTGTATCCAGGCGAGCGGTGCACCGTTCCGACTCTCCGGGATCAACTTCAACCTTTTCATACAAATCGTTGAGGCTATTTCCGATATCCTTCAGATCGATCATATCCGATCTGAGCCTCTCGCATAATTCGGCGACCGGTGGAAAAACACCGGAAACCTGCATCAGAGCGTTCAGCGCATCATTGATTTGCCGGATGGTGCTGTAATCCCCTCCGGCTATTGTTTCAGACGACCGGAACAAACTCTCCTTGATTTCTCTGGCATGTGTGAGGATCCGGAGCCGCTGCTCGAGCTCCTCCTGTTCATTTTCGATGAGCGCAGCCTGTTTCAGCTCATCCAGTAAAAAGTGACGGTAATCGTTTTCACTTTTCAGTCTGATGGCATCGGTTTGTAATGTTTCAAGCTCAGCCGTGAGTTTCCGGCAGGCCTGATATACCTTACGGTATGTTCTGACCTCCTGCACCTGACCTGCCAGCTGGTCCAGGATCGCTATCTGGAAACTGCTGTCGTTCAAAGTAGTAATTGAATTCTGGGAGTGAACATTAACCAGTCTCTCGCCAAGTTCTTTCAGAATGGAAAGGTTAACCGGGGAGTCGTTGATAAAAGCTCTGGACTTTCCGGCAGGTAGAATCTCCCGCCGCAGAATGGTGGTTTGGTCATAATCCAGCAGGTTATCGGTAAAAAACTCCTCGAGGCCGTATCCGGCAAGATTAAAGGTTCCCTCTACCACACATTTTCTCTCATTATTCAGAAGGACGGCCGTATCAGCCCTTTGACCAAGGATAAGACCGAGTGCACCGAGCAGGATGGATTTTCCTGCGCCAGTTTCACCGGTGATGACTGTAAAGCCGGTATTGACTTCAATATCCAGCTTACTGATCAGCGCGTAGTTCTCTACGCTCAGTCTTTGCAGCATAGAAGCGTTAAATTATTTGGCATCGAGAATTGCCTGGTAGCGGCTCGAGTTGGCTGGATCTATTTCCTTCAGAAGGTTGACGATATTTGTCCTTTCCATGGGTGGGACTCTTGAATCCGCAAAAATATTGACAAATTCATCCCTTTTTGCTTCAAGGATCAGTTGAAGGGCAAACAGTCCGGGTTTGGCATTATACATACGCTGCAGGCTTCCAAGGCTTTCTCCGACGCCTCCCCTGCCCAGGTCTACCTTTTCATACATCAGATCAAGTCCTGTCATGTGGTATTTATAAAGGAACTCCCTTATGGCTGCGTTTGCCGGATTAAGGTAGTTTTCCGCAAGCCAGAAACGGTTTTTATCACTTTCATATGCTTTCCATCCCGGTTCGGTGGCACTTTGAGCTGTATTGACTATTTCCTGTGCTTTTTCATAGAATTGCGTTCCCCCGTTCATGGAGAACGAATCAAAATAGAGGCCCAGAAAAATATTGCAATAATATGCCACTGTTGAAGTCAGGTTTGATATGAATGTTCCTTCGGCATAGTCGAGCGGCTGAAATTCGGTGTACCTGAACTGTAATCCGCGTTCGAGGTAATTAAAAAGCGGAGAGTTATAGGCAGTATTGAACACAGGGCGCCGCAGGACAAGGCTAAGGTTTCCCCTGAACTCATCACTGTTCACCCGTTCGGTAACGTCGAGCAGAATGGTACATTCAATCCGCTCTTCCACCTGAACATTATAGTTTGACCATTTCCTGTTATTGACAAACTCAAACAGGGCATTCTGAAGTGATTCGAAAACTCTCTTGTCGGTACCCTCCAGACGCTGTGATGAAACTGTAACGGTACAGTCAAATTCCTGCGAAAAAAGCCTGATTCCGCTCAGGAAAAAAAACAGGACAAACAGCCACCTTTTCATTTTTTGGTTTTAGTTTTGATCTGTTCAAGAATCACTGTCAGGATTTCAGAAGCTACCTCCTTCTTCGTTTTCATGGCACCCTTTTTCAGGATACCATTTTTCCCGATCATGGTTACTTTATTCGTGGTATAGCCAAAGCCAGCACCGGGGTCACGAAGCGAATTGAGCACGATCATGTCAGCTTTTTTCGATCTCAGCTTCTGCGTTGCGTGTTTTATTTCATTATCAGTTTCAAGGGCGAAGCCTGCAATGAACTGATTTTTCATTTTCCGTGCTCCCAGGGTCTTCAGAATATCTTCAGTTGGTTTAAGACTTATGGTTAACGGGCTGCCGGTTTTCTTTATTTTGCCGGTCGCGTATTGTTCCGGTGTATAATCTGCAACAGCGGCAGCCATGATAATGATATCTGCTGCATCAGACTCCCTGAGGCATGCATCCATCATTTCCGAGGCGGCATTAACTCTGATCGTGCGGACGGAAGGGTGATTGACTTCAAGGTGTGTCGGGCCCGCAACCAGTACCACCTCCCCTCCCCTTTCGGCAGCTTCCTGTGCCAGGCAGAAACCCATGGTTCCGGTGGAACGGTTACCGAGATACCTCACCGGGTCAATGGGTTCGAAGGTGGGTCCTGCAGTAATGAGCAGTTTTTTCTTCTCCAGGGAACGATCAATGGTAAAGAAATCACTAAGTATGCGGTAAATCTCTTCCGGTTCTTCCAGGCGGCCGGGTCCTGACAGCCCGCTGGCAAGCTCTCCAACCTGTGGTTCGATTATCCGGTTGCCATATTGGCGAAGTATATCGATATTTCTTTGGGTAGAAGGATGAAGATACATATCAAGGTCCATCGCCGGGGCGATGAAGACCGGGCATTTTGCCGACAGATAGGCAGTCACCAGAAAATTATCGGCAATTCCACCGCTCATCTTACCCAATGTATTCGCAGTGACCGGTGCAAACAGCATCACATCGGCCCACCTGCCCAGTTCCACATGATTATTCCATGCCCCGGTACCTGCAGTGAATGGTTCAACAATTACCGGTTTTTGGCTCAGGGTCGACAGGGTAAGTGGTGTCACGAAATCGACAGCCCGCGGGGTCATGATGACCTGTACCTCATGGTCATCCTTCATCAGTAACCTGATGAGAAAAGGAATTTTATAGGCAGCTATACTGCCAGTTACTCCGAGGACTATCTTTCTTTTTGCCATGCCCCGGAAGAACTATCATTGGATTCCTGCTTCGGGCTCTTTTCCGGGATTCCGGAAATAAACCTCTCCGTTCAGATACTCCTGAACCGCTATCAGGGAGGGTTTGGGCAGCTGCTCGTAGTATTTGGCTATTTCAATCTGTTCCCGGTTCTCGAATACCTCCTCGAGATTATCGGAGGTGGTTGTGAATTCAGATATTTTCTG
>CAYWHQ010000058.1:0-10478 GCA_964457665.1 uncultured Prolixibacteraceae bacterium
TGAAAATGGAAAACCTCCGGAGCACCTTTTATCAGGAGGAACAGGCGGGACGGATACAATTTTCGCTGATCGAATTAGAAGAGGAGAACAACCAGCAGGCGGTGGATCAGATCGTCAATGATCGGAAGATCGACCTTATCGCCTTTCAGCCACATAAACGCAGCCTTTTCTATATGATGTTCACCAGGAAGATCACCAAAAGAAACCTCTTTGCAACCAATATCCCGCTGCTGGCACTCCCCGCGACCGACTGATCACCGGCTTCTCACCAGCCGGTAATTGTTGTATTCAATGATATCCCAGTAGCGGTTCTCATAACCCCCCTGATTTGTTTTCTCAAACCGGAACCGGGTATGCAGCAGGTCCACCCTTGTTTCATCCAGGCATCGGATGAATGAAACGCCATATTGTCTGAGCGCCGTAATAAAGTAAAGGGCGATGTCGTAACCCTTGAATGCCAGGATATCCGGATCACAAAGGTATATCTGCTGAAAATCCCGGGTAAATCTCTTAACCCCCTCATCGCTATAGTCGATGTGCCAGGGAGTCATCAGATGGCAATGGAGACTAACCATATATTCGGTTTCCAGCCCCTCCATCTGTTTCCATTCAGGCAGGCCAATCAGAGTGATCGCGTAATCGTTCCTCAGTTCATATAATCTTCTGGATAACTCCAGGGCATACATACTGTTGTCGGTAAACGCCACCAGATAATTCATCCTGTTGGAAGCCAGCCGTCCGATGGCTTCCGACTGACCCTCGGCCACCAACACAGGAACCTCGCCGGCATAGCACAACCGGATGAGATCCTCCGGCATATCCCTGTTCCGGTATTGGTTGTTACGGATGATCTGAATCTGACCGTCGCTGCAGTTTCGTTTAAGGAAAGAAGCCATCTCCTCCATCCGTGAACCTGAAGAGGGGTGTATCTTGATAACCAACGGATTACGTTCTACGATATCGGTTCTTTCGGTGATAGGATTGATGATCGGAATGTTGTGTTGTTCGGCAAATTCAGCCACCATGGTAAAATTCCTGTGATACAGCAATCCTACAATGAGGTGTACGGAGAGAAGGGCGGTATCACCAAGAATCTCACGTGTCCGGGAAGTATCACGCGGGACGTCATACACGAAAAGCTTTACAGGCACACCCGCCCTGGTGAGTGAATCAAAAGCCATCCGGAATCCTTCGTAAAACTGAACAAATTTTAATGGATTATATGCTGTGTAAGGATCCTGGGGCAGTTCATTCAGGTTCAAATCCGCCATTTCATCCAGAAAGAGCGGAAGCATCAGGGCAATGTTGTAAGTGTTCCTTAAAGCTGAAGAATCCGTTCCGCAAGGCAATATACGGCTTTCCGGACCCGGAAGGAGGGTATCGGCAGCCTGTGGTTCCGGTTCCACGGGAGGGGTTTTGGTTTTCCTTCCCGCAGGTTTCTCCTTTTGAGGGATCGGAATCCTGATCTTCTGGTCAGCCTTAATACCATTCTTCACCCCGGGATTCTCTGCAATGATGTCGTTTACATCCACCCCGTAAGCCTTGGAAATCATATAGAGTGTCTGACCTTTTTTTATCGTGTGAATCAGGTATTCCTTTCCGTTGATCATTTCGGGAACGCCCGATTCCCGGACCTGATCCAGCATATCCCGGGTGTTTTGTCCCTCGCTCTGGAAGCATGCTAAAAGCATCATCAGGACCGTCAACCCAAAAAACCTGTTTTCAAATCCGCTCATCTCTGCTTTTATTCTAAGAATCCTAAAAAACCTGTCCTTTACTCCCATTCAATGGTCGAAGGTGGCTTGGAACTAATATCATACACAACCCGGTTTACTCCTTTTACCTTGTTGATGATCTCGTTGGAGATTTTTGAAAGGAACTCATAGGGTAAACGAGCCCAGTCGGCCGTCATACCGTCGGTGGATGTCACGGCGCGCAGGGCGACCACATTCTCGTAGGTTCTCTCATCACCCATGACTCCGACCGACTGAACGGGGAGTAATACCGAAAATGCCTGCCATACCGTTCCGTACAATCCGTGGTTGCGAAGGCCGGTGATAAAAACCTCGTCCACATCCTGGAGAAGGGCAATTTTCTCACGGGTCAGGTCGCCCAGGATCCTGACCGCGAGTCCAGGTCCCGGGAAGGGATGCCGATCCAGGAACAGGGGATCGAGCCCAAGGGTTTTACCGACCCTGCGTACCTCGTCCTTGAAAAGGCTCTGGAGCGGTTCTACGATCTTAAGATTCAGATGGTCAGGCAGCCCTCCCACGTTATGGTGCGACTTTATGGTGGCCGACGGGCCCTTCACCGACCGTGATTCGATCACATCGGGATAGATGGTACCCTGTGCCAGCCATTTTATATCACTGATCTTATGAGCCTCTTCTTCAAACACTTCAATGAAGGTGCGGCCGATGATCTTTCTTTTCCTTTCCGGATCCGACACGCCTTTCAATGCTTCGAGAAATCTATCGGAGGCATCCACTCCCGTGACGTTCAGATCTAGTTGTTTATAGCGTTCAAGAACCTTTCTGAACTCATCCTTTCGCAGCAGGCCGTTGTCGACAAAGATACAGAAGAGGTTTTTCCCGATTGCCCTGTGCAGGAGCATGCCAGCCACCGACGAGTCAACCCCGCCCGATAGGCCGAGCACAACCCTTTCGTTCCCGATCTTTTCGTGCAGTTCCATCACAGTGGTGTCGACAAAGGATTCGGGTGTCCAGGATCCGCTGCAACCACATATTCCATAAACAAAGTTGCGCAGGAGAGTCATCCCCTCGGTAGAATGATAGACCTCTGGATGAAACTGTATTCCATAGGTCGGTTCATCCTGGATATGATAACCTGCAATCCTGACCTCCGGTGTGGAAGAGATGACGGTAAAAGAACCGGGAACCTCGAGGATGGTATCTCCATGCGACATCCAGACCTGTGTTCCTTTCGACATGCCTGTCATCAGTGCGTTCCGGTCGTTGATCCATGAAAGGTTTGCCCGGCCATACTCCCTGATGCGGGAAGGCATCACCTCCCCTCCCGAAACCTGGGCAAGGTACTGGGCGCCATAACAGACACCCAGGATCGGCAGCGTTCCCCTGATCCCGTCAAGCTCCGGCGCAGGCGCCTGTTCATCCCTCACTGAAAAGGGACTCCCCGACATGATTAACCCGCGTATCCAGGGCGTGATTTCCGGGATTCTGTTATAAGGATGAATCTCGCAATATACATTGAGCTCCCTGACGCGGCGTGCAATGAGCTGCGTGTACTGGGAACCGAAGTCAAGGATCAGAATTGTTTCCTGCATAAAGCAAAGTTAATTTTTTTTGTACAATGCGGTTACCTGATCAGCACTGCCCTATAGGTCGAACGGTTCCCCACCCCATCGGCGACAGACAGTACAAACTCATTTTTCCCGGCCGTAAGGCGTTCGTCGAAATGGTAGTGGAGCAAGCGGTTCTTTTCATCATAATCCATCAGAATCCATTTCCCGTTCAGGGTTCCCCTGTATGTGGCAATTCCCGACAGGTCGTCGGAAATCTTTACCTGGATCGAATTTTGTTTGGAAATATTCTTCCCGGAAAAAACATTGACCGGTTTGATCACCGGTGCAACGGTGTCGATGCGTATGGAATAATCACCAAATTCTCTCATACGTATCATCAGCATCCCATGGTCCCATTTACCTCCACGGGAGGAATAACCTCCCTTTTCATCCAGGTAAACCACAACGGCTTTATCTTTCAGGCCTTCGGGGAGGCCAGATGGCCGGATGGCAAGGGTACACCAGGTAAAGAGTGGAGTCAGACGGTTATGCACAGCGTGGATCCCTGCATAGTAGCCTTCCTGCGGAGGAGATTCAGTATACACGAAATCCAGATCCCCGAAAAGCGCACCGGCGGGCACTGTAATCCGGACATTCTTCCGTTCGAATACATGATCTTCATTCCAGTCCATCAGGATTCCATCCGGCGGAATGGAAATGCCGGGCCGCCCACCCATGGGTGGCGGCTGATGGCTCTTCACCCGGAAGATGAGAACAGCCTTGTTGTCATAAAGGTCGGATACCTCATAGACCACCTTATGTATCTGATTGCCGCTGAAATATACGATACCCTGATTGCTTACATCGCTGTATATCTTGAGGCCATTACCGGGTTCAATGAAGGAACGCATGATCTTTGTCCGGGATCGGATCAGTTCGGGATAATCAAGCATGGCATTTACGTACCTCGTTTGAGAAAAGGCAAACCGCTTTATGGTATGGCTGTAAACAATCCGGTTGTCCACTGAAAGCTTCACCGAATGGATGCCGCTCCGGAAATGTGAGGATTCATTATAGTCGAAGGCTTCTAAACCGAAATAAACATCTCCGCTTACCATAATCGTATCGGGTACCTTCAGATGATAAATGCCACCTGTTCCGGTTACAGGCAACAGAATGGCTTTATCGGAGAAGTTTACCATGCCGCGATCCCTGACCGGGTAGATCTTCACCGCGTGGATCCGGGGGGGCTTTGTGTCCTTGTGTGGTAATCCGAACGAAAGCGGGTCGAGCACCTCCTGCGACCGGCTGTCGCGGATCTCAAAGTGAAGGTGTGGCCCTGCGGAAGACCCGGAGTTACCGCTCAGCCCGATTATTTCTCCTTTCTTTACCGGAAGCAGCCCTGGGGGGACCTCCAGGTCTACTGCGAACGACTCCTTGCTGTACTGTTGCGTTCTTACCCACTTCCCGATTGCGCCGGAAAAGGATTTCAGGTGTCCGTATACCGTGGTATAACCACTTGGATGAGCAATATAAAGCGCTTTCCCGAAGCCTGCCGGCGATACGAAAACCCTGGCCACATAGCCTCCGGCAGATGCGTAAACAGGTTTCCCTTCCACCCCGCCGGTCCGGTAATCGATCCCGGAGTGGAAATGGTTTGTCCGGATCTCCCCGAAGGTACCGGAGAGAGAGATCGGCCCGTCAACCGGAGAGCGGAAATAGTCACGGCTTACAGGTTGCTGGGCCCAGATTGCAATAGAACCGAAAATCAGCCACCCGGTCAGTATGTGCCTGCTCCTTACCGACATCTTAATTCCTTACAGGCAGGAAGGTATAATCCTTACCGTAGCGCAACATTTGTGCTGCGAAATCCTCCGGGTAACTGATCAGAATATCAGCGATCGTATCAGCTTTGATCACGGGTTCATACACCGGATTGATGAAACCGCTGTATGGTGCGATCCCAAGTTTCGAATACCGTTCAAGGACTTCCCGGTGAAGATCAGGATCGACTTTCACGCCGTATTGCTCCACGAGCTCCCTGGCTGCCTTGTAATCACCTTCTGAGGTGATGCGCTGCACTTCACGCAGGAGCTCCCCGAAGAGCATCCGGAGGGCAAAGTAGTCGTTGATCCGGAAATAGGTTTTACCATCTCTGGTCACTTTTTCGATGACATTATCCTTGCTGCCCTTCTCAAAGACCCAGTGGCAGATCAGTGCCCGGTCGCGCATGTGGGCCTGTTCGATGTTTTTGCCGGGTTTGATCCTGACCAGCTGCGTCATCAGCCCGTTACGGATATAATTATCGTATTCGGCCCTGCCCATCTCCTCGCTGTCGGTAAGCCCGAGATCGATCATGGCTGGATCCATGATATAGTAAAGGGCGAACAGATCGGCCCTTGATTCCTCGATGGCGGAATGATAATTCTTCAGCGCTTCCGGGGAGACACCGGGTGCCAGCTTACCCGAACCGTGCCCCAGACACTCATGCATGTCGGTGGTCAGGTTGCCTGCCAGAAATCCATATTTCTTATTGCGATCTATCTCTTCCTGCGAAAATGCAAACTCCTCCATAAAACCACTACCCTGGGCCGCCTGGTCGTAAGCGTACATGATATTCTCCATCGTCACCGACTTTGAGCCGTGTTCTGCCCTGATCCACTGAGCGTTGGGAAGGTTGATCCCGATGGGGGTCGTAGGATGGCAGTCACCCCCGAGCTGCGCAACCGTGATCACCTTGGCCGATATGCCTTTCACTGTATCTTTTTTATACTTCGGATCGATCGGAGAATTTCTTTCAAAATATTCCGCGTTTTCACTGATGATCGTGGTCCGCTTCGTTGCCTCCTGATTTTTAAAGTTCACCACTGCTTCCCAGCTGGCTTTCATGGCAAGGGGATCGCCATAAACCTCAATGAATCCGTTCACGTAATCAATGAGTGGTTCAGTGTTTTCAACCCAGATGACATTATAATCATCCCAGGTCTTCAGGTCGCCCGACCTGTAATATTCAATAAGTTTGAGCAACTCCTGCTTCTGAACCGGTGTTTCGGCGACACTTGCTGCCTGCTCCAGCCAGTAGAGCACCTTGTCGATGGCTTCGCCATAAAGCCCGCCTGATCTCCATATCTTTTCGGTAACCACCCCGTTCTCCTTCACTACCCTGGAATTCAGTCCATAGGAGATCCGTGTATCTTTCTTACCGATCTTATCCTTTTGCTTCATTAACTCATAATACTCTTCAACCTCCTTCTGGTTAACCCCATCATAGAAATTGCAGGCTGATGTCAGCACAAGATCCATATCGGGATCAAGGTTCACCCGTTTCGGCGCCACGGAAGGATCAAATATAACCGGCAGGATCACTGCCAGGAATGCCTCGGTGTCTTCTCCTTCTTTCATGGGGAGTTTCGACGGATCCAATGCGCGGATTACACCTTCAAAATACTCCCGGCTGAATTCCGGAAAAAACTTATCCGTGCTGTAGTGATGGTGGATACCATTGTGGAACCATACCTGTTTGGTATAGACAAGCAAACGGGCGAAGTTCTCATCGGCGCGGTCGCCCTGGTGGTTTTCGATAACCGACTCCAGGGTTTTTCGCACCAGAAGGTTGTACCGGTAATTCTGGTCATAGATCATATCCCGGCCACATAATGCTGCCTGGCTGAGGAAATATATCAGCTTTTTCTGATTGAGGCTGAGCTCCTCAAATCCGGGAACCTGATATCGAAGGATTTTTGCATCGGCAAACTGCTCGGTTTTGAACCGGAAGGATTCCTCCTTCCGTTCGTTGTTGCCGCTTCCGCAGGAAACAGCAATCAAAGCTACGCTCATCATAAACAGAATTTGTTTCATAACTATTATTTTTGATGGTTTTTTCCGTAATCGGTGATGACCCCGTTGCTGAAAACAGGCACTGCCGTGGTAAGGTCGGGCGTGAAGGTGTAGGGAATCACATCGTCGAGTCCAAGCTTTTGCAGGCGTTTACGGTGCATCGCTTTCCGGATGTAGGTCACCGGGTCGCGACGGGCTATGTTCCAGAGATCAATGGCAGCGAGCGCCGAGTCGCAAATGGTCTCGTACAAGCCTCCTTCCAGCAGCCTTCCGGCCAGTGCTCCGGCAAACAAGCTATCCTCCAGGCAGAATTTATTTTTCCATCCGGAACAGAGTATGACGGTGTCGCGGTGCTGGGCATTCAGCCAACCAGTCAACGCTGTGATATTGATAAAGGCTCCGATAGCAACCAGGGGGATATGTTGTGTGGACCTGAGTGCCTTCGTGCCGTTGGTAGTACAGTAGACCAGCGACCTGCCAGCGATCGCTTCCGGGGTAAACTGGAACGCTGAATTCCCGAAATCGGCAAATTGCAATTTTTTCCCATCCTGCTCGGCAGCCACGAGATAACCCTTTTTTTTCAAGGTCAGGGCCGACTCGTGATCGGGCACCGGTATGATCTCCTTCACTCCATTCCCGAATGCAGTGCAGATGGAGGTGGTGGCCCTCAGAATGTCGGTAAGGACCACCAGGAAATCACCCGTGGTAAGTATCTCCGGAAACAGTCCCGGAGAAAAACACACTTCTATCTGACGCTTATTCGGTAAATCTCCCGGCATGATCAATAAAAAACAACCTCGCAACCCGGGTGGCTCTGCCTGAATTTTTCCACCCTCTTGACCGATATTTTTGTGGAGAATATCTTTAGGGATTCCAGTTTGCGCAGGTTCTCAATTTCGTCGATCCCTGAAATCTTCGTATTATAAAACTCAAGGATTCTCAGATTATGGAGTCCCGAGATCGGTTTGAGTTTCTTCACCAATGTTCCGCTGAATTTCAGTATCTCCAGTTTTACCATGGCAGAGACCGGGGAAAGATCCTCGACCTGGGTGTTGGATATATCGAGTTCTTTGAGCTGTGTCAGGGAGGAAACAGGCGAAAGATCTGTGATCGGATTCCTGCTGCATCGCAGCGCCGTCAGGCGGGTCATCTGCGATACCGGGGCAAGGGTCGCCACAGCTGTCCCCGTAAACTGCAATTCCTTAAGCCGAGAAAGGTACTGCGCAGGAGAAAGGTCGGTCAGTTGCCGGTTATCCGTGATGGTAAGGGTTTCGAGATTAGCGATCTGCTGAAGCTGGATTTTGTCGGGTGTTCCTTTCAATCCAAGTTGTTGCAGAAGAATATCCTTCCATCCCTGCCCCAGCCCTTTCCACCAGGCATTGTTTTCATATGTCTGGAATATGACGAGCGTCGCCGGATTGGCATCGAGGAAGGCATTGGCCTCCTTCAGGTTTACTTTTGAATTATCGGCATAGATCATCTTCAGACCCGTGGAACCGACCAGCGGATCGAGGTCTTCAACGCCCGTGTTGTCGAGATTGACTGATTGCAGGTTCCTGAGCGGTGCCAGCGGTCCGATATCGCTCACTCCGGTATTTCCGGCATTGATGTAGGTAAGCAAGGTGAGCGGTTTCAGGGGCATGACGTCGGCAACACCGGTATTGGCAAACTGTATGGTTCTCAGACCGGCCAGTTCCATCACGGGATGGAGACTGGTAATCTGCTGACGGCCGTTCACATTGATGCTGTCGATCAGCAGCAACCTGTGGAGCTGTTCACGGGTCGGGGGAGTACCCAGGGTCTGGTACATACTGAAGACCTTTTGCCATTCAGCATTCATACCCTCCCACCATCCGGTCAGTTCCTCCGATGCAAAAATGACCGTAGTTCCGGGGTGCGAACGCATATAGGCGACGGCCTCCTGCCGTGGAAATCCGCAGCCATCGCAAAAAATATTCTGGAGCGTGGCAATGCCTGAAAGTGGCTGCAGGGCATCTACCTTCGACCGGTCGGCCATCAGCAAAGTGAGCTTCTGCATCCCGGTAAGCGGCTGAATATCAGCGATCCGGGTATCCGAGATATCCAGGATCTCAATATTCCTGCAATCGGACATAGGGACCAATGAAGTCACTTTGCTTCCTGCCATCCTGATTACCTTGAGTCCGGTAAGTTCCTTCAGGGGTGACAGATCGGCAATTTCAGTTTTGCTGATGTCAAGCTCAGTCAGAAGAGGAAATGAGGCGACTGTGACCAGACTGGTTATCTGTGTGGAGGAGATATTCAGCGATTTGATTTTATTGCAGTATTTAAGCGGTTCGAGCGATGAAACCGGGGTACCGGAGATATTCAATTTTTCGAGCTTATTCAGGTTGCGAAGGGGTAAAAGGTCTCCGACCGGTGTTGCAGAGAGGTTTACGTTCAGCAGCTCCGTCATCTTACCCAGCGGCTCAAGGTCGGAGATGGTGACGATGCCTGTCAGGTCAAGTTCCTTCTTTTGCAGGATCTGCGACAGCTGAAGGTAAAACTGACCCTGGTCAATCAGCTGCTTTTCCCCATTGATCATCGCCACGGTATCATTAAATGCCGAGACACCGGAGAGAAAAAAGCCGTTCCCTACCGGTAGCTCTTTTCCGAGCAGTTCGTGCCAGCCCTGGGAAAGGTTGTTCCACCATATCCGCATATCCTCCCTTTCATTGAGCTTGGTTGTGTAAATACTGATAATCTTGAGCTGCTTTTTGGAATCCTCATAGTTGATTTCAAAATAGCGTACCTTGTTTGAGTTGACCGAGTCGCTGCCAACCGTTTGTCCTGTTATGTTTCGGTTCGCTGTAACCCGGATGTAGGTCTTGCCCTGGTCGTTGGTCTGAATGCTGACATCCTGCACGGTATAATCAAACTTAGCTCTTTTAAAGAAGAAGTCGACGTCACTCAGGTAAGCCTGAACATCCTTATACAACGGTACAAGCCGGTTGTCGTCGAGGTCGTCCTCCACCTGCACTTCAGAATCCCAGAAGATCTTGCTGTAGCTCTCGTTTATGATCACCTCCTTCTCCTTCACAGGATTATCTTTGTCGGCTAAAAAGTTGAGGGTGCTTCCGAAAAATTTGATCAATTGTCCGGCCTGCTGTTTCATAGCTTCCACCTGCTCTTCCGGGATAGAACTGGCAACAAGTTCCTTGTCCTTGTCATCTTTAGCCTTGGTTTGGGTTTTAGCCGGCGGCTTTTTACCTGATTGCGTGGTCTGACCAGGTTTCTTTTGTGCCATGGCGGTAGCGACCGTAAAAGTGGCAGCGAACAACAGCAACCATAAAGATTTTTTCATAGCAATCAAATTATTGAACAACGCGGGTATAATTCAGTATCAGCATCTTTTTTTCCT
>CAYWHQ010000059.1:0-10416 GCA_964457665.1 uncultured Prolixibacteraceae bacterium
GTTACCGATGGTGGCATGGTTGATATCGATCCGGAAAAGCTTCTCCTGATCCCCGGGCGTAATGCCGGTCCCCTGGTCGGTCACGGATAGGGAAACCATCTGGCCGTTGTCCTCAGCGCTAACCCTGACAGTGCCTGGTTTATCCATGAAACGGATGGCATTGGAGAGGAGGTTCCTTAGTACCGCGGCAATCATATCGTAATCAGCCAGTACACGGGTGCCGGTAGGAACATCCATCTCCAGCAGAATCTCTTTCTTCTCTGCGTCGAGCTTCAGCAGGGCCATGGTGCTGGCGGCCAGCGCAGAGATGTCGAAGGGTTCAGGCCTGCATGTCAGCCGGCCGGTCTGGGAGAGCGACCAGTCGAGGAGGTTTTCCAGAAGGTTGCTGGTCATCTGTGCCGACTGGTTGATCAGCCGGATCGTCCTTCTTTTCTGATCATCCGGCATGATATCGTAACGGTGGTCGAGCATTCCGGAGACCTGGACCAGGGTTCCGAAGGGATTTTTCAGGTCGTGTGCGATGATGCTGAAGAATTTTTCCCTGGTAGCGTTCAGGATGGCAAGCTGCCGGTTCTTCTCCTCCAGCAGACGGTTGGTGCGTTTTTTCAGCAGATACCTGCTGAATACGGCGACACTCAGACCAAGGATCAGCACAGCCAGCACCAGCGCGAAGTTGCGGATGTTCCTCTGCCGGTTGATCTGCAGGGTCTGAATACGGCTCTCCTGCTTGAGCAGTTCATTTTCCTGGTCCTTTTTCTCCGTTTCATATTTCACCTGCATCTCTGCGATCTTCCGGCTGCTTTCGACTGAATAGAGTGAATCGCGCAACGCTGCAAACCGAAGGGTGTAACCATAGGCCTCGCGGTATCTTCCGAGCCCTGCCAGGGCATTGGCCATCGACTGGTAACAGGAGATCAGCAGCGCGGGTGAGCCGATGGCACCGGCAATATCCATAGCCCTTCTGATAAAAGGAAGTGCGCCGGAATAATCCCGCCGGTCGGAATGGAGTTGACCGATGTTGATCAATCCCTGTACCATGCCGTAACGGTCGCCGGTCTCCTCTTTCAGCTTCATGGCACGTGTGAAGTAAACATCCGCCTTGCCGATGTCTCTCCCGTGGTATGCTGAATCAGCATAGATGCTTGCGATGTTGTTGAGTGATGCCGAAAGCCCTCTTTTATCGCCGATGGCTTCACGCAGTTGCAGGGCTTTCAGGTTGTATTCCAGGGCATGGTCCGGATCGCCAGTCAGCTTGTAGGTCAGGGCTATATTGCTAAGGATGGTGGCGCCGATCTTGTTGTTACCGGTTTGTTCATTCAGGGATAAGGCTTGCAGGAAGAATTCTCTCGCCTTTTCATAATTCCGCATCTCCTGGTGTACATTGCCCAGGTTGTTCAGCACGGCCACAATGCCACGGGTATCGCCGAGCTCCTCCTTGATCTTCAGCGATTGGATGAAATACCCTATGGCCATTTCATAGTTGTTCAGGTTGAAGTAGCAGATGCCGAGGTACAGCAGTGATTCGGCCTCGCCTTTACGGTCGTTTACCGCACGGGATGACCGCAGCGACCGCTCTCCGTATTGCACACCCTTGCCCGGATTAACCGTGTGATATACCCAGCATAACTCCCGGAGCGTGGCGGCGCTGTCGGGATACTGCCCCATGCGGATCAGGTTCTCAAGGCTGTCGATCCGCCGCTGCTGCTGTGCAATGGAAGAACAGGCAGTCAACAACATCAGAAAAACGAGCGTACCCCTGATCATCGCACATGGCATTTCGTCCTGTAAATATACGATTTATGTCACTGACATGATTTGCCGGCCGGAATCATACTCCCGCCGACATGTTTGATGTGCGTTTTTATGTACATTTGTACTTCAAAATCGTTAATCCTAAATTGATATGCGTTTTCTCAAAGACCGTTCCGTGCTGCTGGTGATCGACTTCCAGGAGCGCATTTTTCCCGCCATCCATGAGCATGAGAAGTTGCTTAAAAATGTACCGGTGCTGATCAGGGGAATACGGGAGATGGGTTTGCCCGTCATTGTCACCGAACAGTATGTCAGGGGGCTCGGACCAACCGTTGCGCCCATTGCCGGAACCCTTGAGGGCATCGAAAGGATCGAGAAAGCCTCCTTCAGCTGCTGCGATGAGCCTGCATTTAATATGGCTCTGGCCACATCGGGGCGGGAAAATGTGATCGTGGCCGGCATCGAGAGCCATGTTTGCGTCCTTCAGACCGTTGTTGACCTCAAAAGGCAGGGATACCATCCCATTGTGGTGGACGACTGCATCTCCAGCCGCAAACCAAACGATAAACTGATCGCACTTGAACGAATGAGGATGGAAGGGATCCGTCTGACAACATACGAATCGATCCTCTTTGAGCTCCTGAGATACTCGGGAACAGACACTTTCCGGGCTATATCGAAGCTGGTGAAATAGATGAAGGGATTTCAGATTTAAACCCACAAACTCATAATCTCAAAATCTCACAACCTCAAAACTCCCATGGACTCTTCTGAAGTAAATGCCAACCCTGACTCTCCCGAGTTGGAATCGGGGGCTTTGAGCCAGACCATTCACCTGGGTGACATGTACCAGGGGTGGTTCCTCGACTATGCCTCTTACGTAATCCTGGAACGGGCGGTGCCGGAGATCCTTGACGGGCTGAAACCGGTACAGCGCCGGATACTTCACGCCATGAAGGAGCTCGACGACGGAAGGTACAACAAGGTGGCGAACATCATCGGCCATACCATGAAGTACCATCCGCACGGGGATGCATCTATCGGTGATGCCCTGGTGCAACTCGGGCAGAAAGATCTGCTGATCGACTGCCAGGGAAACTGGGGAAATATCCTGACCGGCGACAGTTCCGCGGCGCCCAGGTACATCGAGGCCCGGCTCTCAAAGTTTGCCCAGGAGGTACTTTTTAATCCCAAGACCACTACATGGAAAGCCTCCTACGACGGACGAAACAAAGAGCCAGTCGCGCTGCCTGCCCGGTTCCCCCTGCTCCTCGCCATGGGAGTCGAAGGAATTGCCGTAGGACTTGCCTCAAAGATCCTGCCCCACAACTTTTTGGAACTGATCGACGCATCAGTGAATATCCTGGAGGGGAAAACGTTTGAGATCTTCCCTGATTTCCCTACCGGCGGATCGGCCGACATCTCGAGATACAATGACGGCCTCCGGGGAGGAAAGGTCAGGATCCGCGCTAAGATCGTACAGGAAGACAAAAAGACCCTGAAGATCACCGAGATCCCTTTCGGCACTACCACCGGGTCGCTGATTGAATCTATCCTGACAGCCAACGACAAAGGGAAGATCAAGATCCGAAAGGTCGACGACAACACCGCCGCCACGGTAGAGATCCTGATACATCTTGCACCCGGCGTATCGCCGGATACTACCATCGATGCACTCTATGCCTTCACCGAGTGCGAAGTCTCCATCTCTCCCAATGCCTGCATCATTGAAAAGGGAAAGCCCAGGTTTATGGGTGTTTCAGAGATACTCAGGGTCAATACCGGGCAAACGGTGGAGCTTCTGCGGCTTGAGTTGCAGATAAGGCTTGATGAACTGGCCGAACAGCTCCACTATGCCTCACTGGAGAAAATCTTTATTGAAAACGAGGTTTACGAGGGAATAAAAAAATGCAAGACGGATGAGGAGATCGACAAGGCGATCCTGAAAGGATTGAAACCCTTTACCAGGGAGTTCATCCGTCCCGTGTCGGCCGAAGATATTAAACGGCTCCGGAAAATTCCCATCGAAAGAATCTCGAAATTCAACTCCGGAAAAGCCGACGAGGCGATCAACGCGATCCGCACCGGGTCGGAGGAGGTTCGCAACCACCTGGAACACCTGGTCGACTATGCCATCAATTATTTCAGGCAGATCCGGAAGAAATACGGCAAGGGAAGAGAGCGGAAAACAGAACTCAGGAACTTCGACAACATTGAGGCGGTGAGGGTAGCCGCCGCCAACGAAAAACTCTATGTGAACCGGGAGGAGGGTTTCGCCGGAACCGGACTGAGGAAAGACGAATATGTTTGCGACTGTTCCGACATCGACGACATCATCGCCTTCAGGGACGACGGAACCTTTATCGTCAGCAAGGTCGCCGACAAGGTCTTCATGGGAAAGAACATCATCCATATTGCCGTCTTTAACCGTAATGACAGCCGGACGGTTTATAACCTCATTTACCGCGACGGCAAGAACGGCCATATTTTTGTAAAACGGTTCCAGGTGCTGGGTATCAACCGCGACAAGGAGTATTCCGTCACCAGGGGAACCCCGGGCTCCAAAGTGTTGTACTTCACTGCCAATCCCAACGGAGAGGCGGAGGTTGTAAAGGTGGACCTGCGTCCGAAACCCAGGCTCAGGAAGATCACTTTCGACTTCGACTTTACCGGAATCGCCATCCGGGGAAGAAGCAGCCAGGGTAATATTCTTACCCGGTTTGCCGTCCGAAGGATCGAGATCCGACAGGAGGGGATCTCCACCCTTGCTTCGCTGAAGGTCTGGTATGACGATACCGTGCAACGCCTCAATACTGAGGGAAGGGGAATCCTGCTGGGTGATTTCGAAGGAGCCGACCGCATCATCACCTTCATGCGCAGCGGCCATTATCGTATTACCGGCTTCGACCTCTCCACCCATTTCGATGAAGATATGTTCCTCATCCGGAAATTCAATCCGGAAGAGGTCTTCAGCCTGATATACCAGGAGACCGATACCCGGCAATATTATATTAAACGATTCCGGGCGGAACTGACCGAGAAAAAGGTCGAAATGGCCGGACAGGAAGACAAGCTGGTGCAACTGACCTGTGATCCTGATCCCCTGGTTCAGATCGATTTCGACATGAAACTGAAAACCAAAGGGGCGGAGCAGGAAGAGGTAATGGTGACCGGATTCATTGGAGTCAAGGGAGTCAGGGCCAAAGGTAAGCGGCTAACCACCTACGCGGTCAGAAAGGTTTTTTTCGTGGAGCGGCAGCTGATCCTCGGAACCGGGGTTCCTGAGGCCGAAGATGTGCTGACCGGGGCCGGGAAACCAGATCAACTCCCGGCACATCCCATAACAGATCCCAAACCCCCGGATGATCAGGCTGCGCTGGCCGAAAAAAAGGATGAAAAGCAGCTCGAACTTGATCTTTGATTTTTATTTGTAATTCGTAAATTGTACCTTGAAAATTTTGATGGAAAATATGGAAAAAAAGGTGCTTCGGATTTCTGAGGATGTACACTGGATTGGCGTGCTTGACAGGGATATCGTGACGTTCGATGTGGTGATGGAAACACGCTACGGGACCACCTATAACAGTTATTTTATCCATGCGGAAAAGAAGACCGTGGTGGAGACCGTTAAAGAGAAGTTCTGGCCCGTTTTCGAGGCGAAGCTTCGTACCCTTACCGATCCGGGAGAGATTGAATATATTATTGTCAACCACACCGAACCTGACCACTCCGGATGCGTGGACAAACTCCTCACCATCGCACCCAGGGCCACCGTGGTTGGCAGTGGAAATGCCATCCGGTACCTGACGGATCTGATCGGACATCCTTTTCCGCATCAGGTTGTGAAGGATGGTCATGTGCTGAATCTTGGAAACAAGAACATCCGTTTCATCGGTGCATCGAACCTTCACTGGCCCGATTCCATGATGAGCTGGCTTGAAGAGGATCAGCTGCTCTTTACCTGCGATATATTCGGAGAGCATTTCTGCCATGAGGAGATGTTCGATGACCTTCTGCCCGACTTCGATGACGCCTTCCGTTATTATTACGACGTGATCATGAAGCCATACAGCCGCTTTATGCTGCAGGCGATCGAAAGGATGAAGGACCTGCCGGTGAAGACCATCTGTCCCGGCCATGGAGCGATCCTTCGGAAAAACTGGAAGAAATACGTGGAACTGTCCGCACATTACGCCCGGGAGTATCTTAAAAACCCCCTGCCATACAGGGTGTTTCTGGGGTATGTATCGGCTTACCACAACACCGGGACCATTGCCGGAAAGATCGCTGAAGGGATCCGTTCGGCGGGAGAAATAGAGGTGGATCTGTGCGATATAGAAAAAATGCCGATGAGCGAGATCGAACAAAAACTGACTGAAGCATCTGGTTTTATTCTCGGTTCCCCCACTTTCAGCCAGAATATCCTGTTGCCCGTCTATCAGGTTTTCGCCCTCATCAATCCGATCCGTGACCGGAATAAGCTGGCAGGGGCTTTTGGATCATACGGATGGAGCGGGGAGGGAGCAAAGATCATCACTTCGGCGCTTGCCGGTTTAAAACTGGCCGTATACGACGAGGGGCTGATGGTACGTTTTACCCCACACAATGAAGTGATACAAAAATGCGTTGAATGGGGAAGAGGATTCGGTAAAGAGTTTTTGCGGAGAACAGGTGAACAGGTGAACGGGTGAACAGGATCAGTTTGAGAAAGATGGTCAGGAAGAGTTTTTTGGGTTTATTTTTTCTGTTTGTATTGCTTACTTCGTGTTTGCCGGAGAAAAAGCTTGCACGGGATTTTGTCGGAAAACATCCGGATTTCAACCTGATGGTGCTGGTACCCGATCTGGTTTTCAAGTACAATCACAAAGGGGAGGAGATCGCAGGGCTCGACACGCTGACGGCCGAAGAACAGGATTCGGTGTTGTTTTATAACAGCCGCTACATGCAGTACATCAGCGATTCGGTTTTCCTGGAGCGCTATGTCAACAGGTTCATCGACGAATTGCGTCTCCTTGGCTTCAATGTCTACCTGACCGCTTCACTGGATACCTTTTTCAGGGGAATGCCGCAATCGTACCAGCTGAACATTGCCCAGCTTCAGCTCGACGAGTACACCTATACCCACGTGGACCGCTACCCGGCCGACGACTCGGTGCTGGTCAGGATTTTTCCGCTGAATGCTGTCGACTTCAGTGTCTGGATGGAGCTGAGCAAGCTGAATACAGACGGATCCTCGAAGCGGTTGCTCTATGCCACCCATTCGGTGCTGGATGACTTCGACGGCTATTTTTACCTCGATCCGCTCAGTTTTGACATAGGTTACCGGTACCGGCACGATACCCTGCAGGGAGAGGAGATCTACCAGATGGCGTCGGCGATAGGCCGGAGGCATGCGGGTTATCTGTATGATTTTTTTCTTAACCAGTATGTGCTTTACCATCTGGCCCCGGGCAGTTTTCAACCTTATTATTACCGCTACAACCGTTTGAAAGATCAGCTGGTTCCGACAGAGGACGAACGGTTTGAGATTTTGGAGTAACCCCTCTCTCCCTAAAGTTCCCGGCTTTTCGTATATGGGATGGCCTCCTGACCTGTAAAGTCGCCTTTCAGATACCGGAAATACCCTGTAATGGCGATCATGGCAGCATTATCCGTTGTATATCGGAAAGGAGGGATAAAGACCTTCCAGTTCTTCTCTTTCCCTGTGACGAGGAGGGTGTTGCGCAGCCCTGAATTGGCCGATACGCCCCCGGCAATGGCTATTTCCATGATTCCGGTCTGTTCGCTGGCGGCCGTAAGTTTTTGCATCAGGATGCCGATGATCGATTGTTGCAGGGAGGCGCAGAGGTCGTTCTTGTTAGCCTCGATGAATCCGGGATCTTCCTTCAGCCGGTCGCGGAGGAAATAGAGGAAGGATGTTTTCAGTCCGCTGAAACTGAAGTTCAGCCCGGGAACTGATGGTCGTGCGAAGGTGAACCGCGCGGGGTCGCCTTCGGCCGCAAGCCGGTCGATCACCGGGCCGCCGGGGTAGGGGAGCCCCATGATCCTGGCTGCCTTGTCGAAGGTTTCACCGGCGGCGTCGTCAATCGTCTGGCCCAGCAGAGTCATCCGGTCGGTATCGTCCACCCTGACGATCTGGGTATGACCTCCTGAAACCGTCAGGCAAAGGAACGGAAAGCCGGGAACGGGTGTCCGGACAGGACCTTCCTGAATGAAATGGGCCAGGATATGGGCCTGCAGATGGTCGGTGCCGATCAGCGGTATGCCGAGTCCCAGCGCCATGGCCTTGGCAAAAGATACCCCCACCAGAAGTGAACCCGGAAGCCCCGGACCTTGCGTGAAAGCAATGGCCGAAAGCTGATCTTTTCGTATATTTGCCTTCCGCAGGGCGGAGTCAATAACGGGTATGATATGCTTCTGATGCGCACGGCTGGCCAATTCGGGGACAACGCCCCCGAAGGTGCGGTGAACCTCCTGGGTGGCCGTTTCGTTGGAGCATATCGTATCGCCGGCGATTACGGCAGCTGCAGTGTCGTCACAGGATGATTCTATACCAAGTATATAAACCGTCATGAAAATACCGTTCCGGATTAAAACTGCAAAGATATCATAAAAAGAGCGTCTCTCATCGTCTTTCGGTTGCTGGTTGTCCTCGTATCGCTTGGGCTCACCCTGTATCTGGTATTCCGGACCACAGGCGTACAGACATTCGTTGCCAGGGTATCGGCCCACTACCTTTCGCAGAAACTTCAGACCGTGGTACGCATCGGGGGTTTGGACATCTCCCTCCGCCACGGGCTGGTCGCCGAAAACATCTGTATGCTCGACGACCGGCACGACACCATGTTTGCCGCCCGGAGGCTGGGCGTGCGGCCCGACCTTCTAAGATCCTCCGCTTCTGCCCTCCGGATCAGCAGGGTGTTTGTCGACAGGGGAAACATACAACTGATGATGCCGGCGGGCGACAGCCTGTTGAACATTGAAGTGCTCATCGAAAAGCTTTCAGGGCCCGACACGGTAACCCCGGCCGATACCACCCCTTCGGGACCCTTCGGGATAACCGTCGCCTCCGTCATGATCCGGGAAACCCGCTTTCATTACCGCGACGGCAACGAACCTGCCATCCCTTTCGGCATGAATTACGGCGACATCGACGTCAAGGATATCAACCTCGACATTCATGGGATAGAGATCGACGGGGACACGATCCGGGCCAGGATCAATGCCCTCTCGGCACGGGAAAAAAGCGGATTCGTCGTACACTCCTTCAGCGGTGATTTTCAGGTCAGTCCTGCATTCCTTAAGGCTGATGACCTTCGCATCATCACCCCCCATTCCGACCTGGACTTCACCTTCCGGTTCATCTACGACGGCTGGCCCAGTTATATCGACTTTCTCAGGAAAATCTCCATCCACGCCAGCATCCGCCCATCCATCCTCGACATGACCGACATAGGCTTCTTTGCACCGGAGATCAGACAAATGCAAAACCGCTTCAGACTCTCCGGCAGGATCGATGGAACAGTCGCCAATTTCAAGGCAGAGGGCCTGCGGTTCAACTTCGGTGAAACAAGCTCCTTCGCCGGGGATATCGCCGCAACAGGATTGCCCGACATCTACGAGACCTACGCCGATCTGAGGATCGATGAGCTGAGGGTCAACAAGCAGGATATCGAAACTTTCCGGATCCCCGCCGATCCACCCGTGATCGAACTCCCGGAGGTACTCGAACAACCAGGCGAAATGATCATCCGGGGTAACTTCGCCGGTTTCTATAACCATTTCTCCGCGTCGCTCAGCGTCAGGTCCGGGATCGGCAACGTGGTGACCGATCTGCTGGTGACAAGGCCGGCCGGTCACGGACTGATATCCTACACCGGCAAACTGAGGGCGCAGCTGAAAGATGCCGGGGCACTGGCCGGATCACCCGGCCTGCCTGGTTTTACCTCCTTCACCACCACCCTCGAGGGAAAGGGACTTAGTTTCAGGGAAGCGGAGATCAGGATGAATCTGAAGATCGATTCAGTCATTGCCAATCATTATAATTACCACGACATCAACATCAGGGGAGAGCTCATCCGGCAACGTTTCAACGGCTCGGTAACAGTGGATGATCCCTGCCTCCGGCTTGCCTTTAACGGTATGACCGACTTTACCGACACCATCCCGGAGTTTGATTTCAACGCTAAAATATCCCATGCCGACCTCCGGCGACTACACCTCTCGGAACGTGATACGGTGATGACACTTTCGGCCACGCTCGACGTTAATTTCACCGGCAACGATCTCGACAATCTGGATGGGTATATTCGGATCGGTAACACCCTCTACCGGGAGGGAGAAAAAGAGATCACCATGGATCAGTTCTCGCTTTACACTGCCCGGGATGAAATGGAGCATACCAAATCGTACCACCTCTCTTCCGACTTCGCCGAGGCCGATATCAGCGGAAATTTCCGTTTCACCGGAATAGTCTCATCCCTGTCGGTGTTTATACGCAACTACCTGGCCTCCTTTACCATGCAGGATTCCCTGATGTCGGAGTATCAGCCCGCGGGTCAGGTTATGGCCTGCCATGTCCTGCTGAAGGATACCAGGGAGGTCACAGGGATCTTCATACCTTTCCTTACGATTGCCGAAGGTACCACCATCAGGGGAGAATAT
>CAYWHQ010000060.1:0-10380 GCA_964457665.1 uncultured Prolixibacteraceae bacterium
TGTTTACCGGAATTCTGACGGTTACAATACCATTGTTCACTGCCAGGCCGGCCAGGATGGCTGGCGTGGCGTCGGTCGAACCGTCGTCGATCACAATAATATCGCCGGAATAATTCCTGACGCCGGTGATCAAATCCGGAAGGGTCGAAGCATTGTTATATGTCGGGATGATGACGCAGCATCCCAGATCCTTCAGCTTTTGCCTGACAGTAATGATATCCAGCATCCGGCAAATGTAAAAAATATTACTTTTGGGCCGATGAAGATCCTCCTCGTCAATCCACCCCGTTCTCCTTTCAACAGTATCCTTCATTACGCACCGGAAGCGGCGAAACCTTTCATTCACCGCAAGCTGATCGGTCCTCCGCTGGGACTGATGACAGTAGCTGCGGCGGTGAAGGATTATGACACCGTTGTGTTCGACACCAAAGGCGAATACGACCTTCATCCGGATGCACCTCTGCTCGCGAAGCTGGTCAGGGATCTGATGGAGGAGCACAAGCCGGCGGTGGTCGGCAGCACAGCGATCACCTCCGAACTCTATTATACCTGGGAGATCTTCACGGCAGCCAAAGAGGTGAATCCGGAAGTTGTGACCGTGCTGGGCGGACTGCATCCCACCCTGCTGCCAAATGATTCAGCGCACCCCGCGCTCGACGTCATCATACCCGGGCAGTCGCCGCATATATTCAGGGAGGTGGCGAGAGCTGTGGAAGCGGGAAGGGATCTTGCCGGGGTCCCGGGAATTCTGCTGCGGGCGCCAGGTGGTGTCAGGCGTACTGCCGGAAAGATACAAGCCTGGGACGGCGCAGGCGCCGATTACCTGATGCCCGACCGCAAGCATCTTGAAAGGTGGATTCAGACCTACAGGGTGGGAAACAGCCCGCATCCCAGCACCTATGTGTATACCTCCCTGGGCTGCCCTTATAAATGCACCTTCTGTTCGATCTGGCCGCAGTACAAGGGAAAGTATCATCAGCGAACGGTTGAAAGTCTCATCGAAGAGCTTAAGTCCGTTCCGGAATATCCTGTGGTTCGTTTTGCCGATGCCAATACCGTGTTCGACATCCGTTTCATGGACGATCTGTTCGACAGAATTCTCGAAGAGGGGGTCAGCAAGACATTCGTCATGGATATAAGGGCGGATGTGGCAGCCAGGCATCCCGGCCTTATTGCCCGGATGGCCCGCGGAGGGCTGAAAGTGGTCATCTGCGGTTTTGAATCATTCCGCGACAGCGAACTCCGGCAGTACAGGAAGGAATCACCGGCCAGGGATATTGCTGAGGCTATCAGGGTATTTCATGACAACGATATCATGATCCGCGGGAATTACGTGATACCGAACGATTATACCGAGGACGATTTCAAGGCCCTCGAAGCCTATTCTGCCGAAAACCCTGTCGTTTACGCTGGTTATACCATCCTTTCCCCAATGCCCGGAACAGTCTTTTACAGGCAGATGAAGAGCCAGATCACCGATCACGATTACCGGAAATACAACTTCTTTAACTCGGTGCTGAAAACTACCCTTCCCTATGAGAAATTTCATGAAAGGGTTGGGAGTCTTTGGCTGATTAAAAAGGGGAAGGATGTTATTTAATTGAGAATTGAGAATTGAGAATTGAGAATTGAGAATTGAGAATTGAGAATTGAGAATTATGAATGAATTTGTTTTGTTGTGCATTCGTAAATCGTAAATCGTACATCGTAAATACAATCTAAAATCTGAAATCTGGAATCTAAAATCCTTATAAAAATCTAATCTACTGGATAATGAAAAGGGTTTTACTGGTCAATACAAACACTGAGCGAATGCCGTACCCGGTACCTCCGCTTGGCTTATGCATGCTGGCAGGGGTACTTGAAAAAAAATATAAGGTCAGGATTTACGATGGGGTTTTTGATGAGGGGAGAGGTCTTCAGGGTGTCATCCGGGATTTTATACCTGATTATATTGGCTTTAGTATCAGGAATATCGATGATGTCGTTGCAGACCGACCTGTGTTTTATCCGGACAGGATCGTCAGCGACTTTATCCGCCCGGCCATGTCGGTATCTGATGCGGTAATGATCCTGGGAGGAAGCGGTTTCAGCATCTTTCCGGAAGAAATGATGGAGTTTACCGGGGCACATTACGGTATAAGCGGGGAGGGGGAGAGGGTATTACCCGCATTGCTGCAGATGATTGATACGGGAGAAGATCCTGCAGGGTTGCCCGGGTTGTATGGGCGGCCTGGAGGGCCGGCGGTAAGGATGAGATCCCCTGCCAACGATACTGTGCCGATGGCGGGCCACGCGCTCATCGACTGCCGGATCGATTTTGATCCCTACCGGCAGCGTGGGGTTTACAGCATACAGACCAAGAGGGGTTGTGCCCTCGGTTGTATCTACTGCACGTACCCGGGGATCGAGGGGATGCGGTACCGTTTGAGAGAGGCCGGAGATATCGTCAGGGAGATCAGGGATGCCCGCGAAAGACTGGGCGACGTGATGTTTGAGTTTGTGGACTCTACCTTCAATGAACCTTCGGGGCATGCCGAGGCGATTTGCGAGGCCATCATACGCGAAAGGGTCAGAATCAGGATACGTACCATGGGTATCAATCCGAGGAATACCAGCCGGAGACTTTTTGCGCTCATGAAGGAGGCTGGTTTTACCCAGATTGATGCCACACCCGACAGCGCTTCTCCGGTAGTGATCCGGAACCTGAGAAAAGGATTTACACGCGCTCAGATACGCCGCACTGCACTTTTTATCAGGGAGTTTGACATGCCCACCATGTGGTTTTTTCTCTTTGGCGGGCCGGGAGAGACGGAAACGACAGTGGCAGAAACCCTGGAATTCATTGACCGTTACATTTCGCCCGACGACCTGGTTTATCTCTCACAGGGGCTCCGGATCTACCCCGGAACACCCTTACAGAGGATTGCGCTGAAGGAGGGTATGATTACCGCAGGGGAATCCCTCTTTCGTCCGTCGAAGTTTTACTTCAGTCCGCTGATCGGCAGGGAGCGGCTAAACGAATGTCTTACGGCGGCGGCGGCGGTCAGGCTGAACTGCATTCCTGCCGCGATGACACAGCCGCCGCCTGCGATGATCCGGGAAGCGGTGGCACGCAGGGAACAGGAAGGGCTTACGGAGCCAATGTTCCGTACCTTGCTGAGGATCAGAAGGGAATGGAAAAGCTCAGGACGGTTGGATCAGTGAGGTCCAGAGGGGAAAAGCCGGACCGTTCTCAGTAAATCTGGCGTTGCGCCGCAGGGCGCCTTCCGGTCCTGCTTCCGTCAGGGTATCGAATCCCATCTGCACGATCCTTTGCTGGGTGTGGTACCAGCTGAATGGCCTGCAAAGATTATCGTGCAACTCCTGCAGGATCTCTGTTCTGCTGCCGGTCAGTCTTCCGGAGACCATGGAGATCAGCGGGATAACGGGGTCGGTGATGTCAAGTTGCTCAATGCAGCGGGAGAATTTCACGGCAGCAGACTCCATGTATCGTGTATGGAAAGGAAGCGTAACATCAAGCCGTCGTATATGAAGCGCTCCTTCCGATTTCGACTGAAGAAGGATTTCTTCAACCGCTGCGGCCGGGCCTGAAACCACGAATGATACAGGGCTGTTTTGGTTGACGATTTCAACCTCTCCCCGCGCAACTTCAGGGAACTGCATGATATCCTGCCGGGTCAGTCCGATCACGATTCCCATCCCGTATGGCCGTTCAGCCTTTACAGCTGCCGAAGCAATGAAAGCCTCGCGCACAAGGTGCAGACCAGTGAGGAAGGATACCGACCCGCAAGCCTCAAGGGAGGCATAGATGCCCATGGAGTAACCGCTGCATAATCCGGGTCGTATCCCTGAATGTCGGAGGATCCTGCTGACAGAACAGCCGTAGATATAAGTGATGCATTGATTCCTCAGTTCGTCGCCCGTCATCGGATTATCCGAAAAACTGAATTGATCCAGATGGCTGTCAATCCTGGAGGCGGTATGCAGCAGGTCACCGAATACCTGCTTAAAACCAACAATCCTGCCGGAAGTATCTTCGGCATAACTGCTGATGAATGCGGGGTAGATGATTGCCGGAGGCGTAGCTGCCACAATAACCGGATTACTTATCCAGCTCCAGTAAACGGTTTTCGTGTTCGATGATCAGCATCTGCATCTCGATCAGCTGACCAATGGTTTCCACCGGATGCTTGACGGAGTATTTTCCGATGGTCTTGAGTTCGATATCGAGGTTGTACTTCTTCTTGAAAATCTCGATCAGTTCGAGGTACATCAGTGAATCGCCATCCAGATCCCTGATGATATTGGTCTGGTCGGTGATGCGTGACTTATCCGTTTCACACTCTTCGGCAAAAAAGTTGATGACGATCTCTCTGACTTCGTTCCGGGTAGTTTCTGTGATTTTTGCCATTGGATTTTTTTTGCAAAAATAGAATTTTTTTATCATGAAAGATGCCGGAACACGAGGGTTGCGTTGTGTCCTCCGAAACCGAAAGAGTTGGAGAGTGCAATTTTTACGGGATGATTTCTTGACCGGTGAGGGACATAATCGAGATTGAGGTCGGGATCGGGTTTGTTGTAATTGATGGTAGGGGTTATGATTCCCGTGTTCATGCTCCGGATCGTAATGACGCTTTCGATCACACCGGCAGCTCCGATGGTATGTCCGATCATCGATTTGGAAGATGAAACGGGTATGGTCTGCGACCTTTCACCGAAAACCCTTTTGATGGCCAGGGTCTCGTAACGGTCGTTCAGTTCGGTCGAGGTCCCGTGGGCGTTGATATAATCTACCTCCTCCTTCCGGATTCCGGCGTCCCGTATGGCTTTTTCCATGGTCATGGCCATCCCTTCGCCGTCCTTCATGGGTGCCATGATATTGTAGCCTTCGCTGGTCAGCCCGTAACCGGCAAGTTCCGCGAGTATTACGGCGCCTCTCCTCATCGCCGAAGTTGCCGATTCCAGAACCACCACGCCCGCCCCTTCACCAATTACGAATCCGTCGCGGTCGGCCGAAAAAGGTTTGCTGGCATTTTCCGGTGGATCGTTCGAAACAGAGAGGGCGTAAAGGGCATTGAATCCTTCGATCTCTTCTCTGTTGATGATAGAGTCGGCGCCTCCGGCAATGACAATGTCGGCGTCGCCCCGGCGTATCATATCACACCCGAGCGCAATGGCATAAGCCGAGGAGGCGCAGGCGGTATTGACGGCAAAGTTGGGACCAAGCAGCTGGTATTCGAGCGATATCCAGGCAGACATCGAGTTGGTCATGCTTTTAAATACAGTATTCTGCACCGTGGTATCCTTCTCTGCACTTGAATTCCCGGTGTTGACCGCTCCCATGATCACGGCACAGCGGGTACGGTCTTCCCCGGAAAAATCGATCCTTGCCATGGAAACCGCCCGTTTTGCAGCCACCAGTCCCATCCGGGTCACCCGTGTCATCTGGCTCGCCGCCCGCTTTTTGATCAGACCTTTGGATAATTCATCGAATGCTTCCGGTACCTCCGCTGCAATCCGTGAGGCAAGTCCGGTTGCGTCGAACTTTCTGATATACCCAACCCCACTGCGTCCCTCCACCAGCGATTTCCAGGTTGTATCCAAATCAATACCCAGGGATGTAATGATATCCATCCCCGTCACCATAACCTTTTCCCTCATTCCGGCTATTGTTGAAGGGTGGCCACCCATGCGCAAACCCGGTCGGTTTCCGATTGCACCGGTACCAGGTCGGGATTGTTGATCCGGAACTTCTTGGGAGGCATGGAATTGTTCTTCATGGTCTTACAGATACCCTGGGCCCGGGAAAGCTGCTTTTCGGCAGTAAGCGACTTCCATTTGTCGAAATTGAGTTTCCCTTTTGCCAGGGCATTGCCTTCATCGCTGTGACATCCTACACAGGCTTTGGAAAGAATGACCATGACAGAGTCCGGAATCTCGATTTGATTCTGCGAAGCTGCGGGTGCGTTTAAACCCGGACCGGTCGAACCCGAGAGCAGCACCATCAGCGCTGCCGCAACCGGCAACAATGCGACAAACCTGATAACGATCCTTTTCATAAGCGTGTTTTTTACAAAAATAATCTCATTTTCGTGATCAGGGAGAAAAAATCCGGAAAAGTTCGCAGTGGGGTCCGTGATTGTAATTTCTTATAAGCCTGAATCTGAATCACGATAATTCAAACGGTCCCTTTTCCAATCCGAAATATTCCCTGATCGCATCATTCATATCGCCGACAGACAACTTCGATATCATGGTATACCGTCGGGCTGTGTTTAAATAGATGTTTTTGAGGTATATTTCAATATCGCCGAACTTACCGGTGACATAGGGTAAAGCACTCTCCATAGGATAAGCGTAAAATCCTTTCCCGCTTTTCCGGCCCAGTTCACCCGATTGAACCATGCGCTCCAGCCTGCTGAGCAGCGAACGGTAGAATTCACCGTTCGGGTATCCGGCGATGTAGTTGGAAATGGCACGGGCCATTACATCTATTCCCACACTATCGATGAAATCGAATACACCGAAGGAGAATAACCTTTGTCGCACCAGAGCATCCATTTCGGGAATTGAGATAGCACCACTTTCCGTGATCAGGAAAGCCTCGTTCTGGATATCGAGCCACATCCTGTTCAGCAGGAAGGCCTGCTGCTCATTCTGAAGCAGCGGTTTTTTTCGCAGGCGTTCGAGAAAACAGATTGCTTTGCTGACCACCTCAGCAGGATTGTCGGGGGTAACGATAAGCTCCACTGTTTCTTTCATCATCACGGGATAAAAGAAGTGCATTCCCAGAAGGAATGGTTTTCGTTTGTCAGAAGGAGCAAGTGCGGAGGGAAGGATGGAGGAGGAGTTGGTTGCGATAAGGCATTCCGGCAACAGATGGGGGTCGATATTACGGAGTAACTCATTTTTAAGGTCAAGGTCTTCGGGGATCGCCTCGATCACCAGGTCGCATTGGTCGAGAAGTTCAGGCCCGGTTCCCACGGTAATGCCATTCATCATTCCGGCTGCTTCCGATTCGCTGATCACTCCTGCATTCACTTCACGCCGGATCCTTTTTTCCAGGCTTTTCATGATATTCTCACGGTCGGCCGCGGAACTGACCAGCCAACGCAGTTGTGGCACAATTCCCGGAAGACAATGAAAGATGGAGGTTCCCATCTTTCCTTCACCAATAATTCCAACAGTATGGATTTCCATCGCTCAGTTTTCCGGATTGTTATTCTGGACCATCTCTTTCCAGGCGCCTTTATCCTGTTCCAGCACCATCTTGCGGTAGGATGCCATATTCTTCCTGTGTTGCCGGATATGTTTGTGATATCCGAGCATCGACAGCAGGAAACCCATGCCTTTGTCGATGGCGATTCTCCGCTGCCGGATAAGGCCGAAAATGAATCCGAATAATTTTTTCCGCGCGGGATCACGGGTAAGAACGAATTCGCGGAAAGTGATCCACGATAGTCGTGCCTTCAGCAAGGGAGAGATATCGCCGCCCTTTCGGGTAAAGCTCCCGGCCGAGAAGAGGGGGACTGCTTTATCATAAATGGTGTTGAAGTCGTAAAGTTTCCCGATGGTCTGCATATAGCGGTCGAAGAGGTCGATCTGCGACATATTCATATAATGCAGGGTCGGAAAGTGTCCGACGCCCATCTCCGGATTGCAGTTGGTCAGCCGTCCCTCATCCCTGAGTTTCCGGTATGTTTCGGTGCCCGGTGGGGCGTTCAGCAGATGCAGGTTGACATTGGGCAGATGATGCCGGAGGGTGAAGTCGAAGACGCGGTCGAATTCATCCAGCCTGTCGTGGTCGAAACCCACCACGAAACTCGCATTGATGTGCATACCGCGCTGGTGGATATTGCGGATCGCTTCGCTGTATATGCTCCCTCCCCGGTTATGATGTTTCTGTGTTTCATCCAGGCTTTCGGGATTCAGCGATTCGAAACCCACCAGGATATTGAAACAGCCTGCTTCAGCCATCAGATCGAGGAGCTCTTCATCGGTGGCCACATCCAGGCTGCACATGCATCCCCAGGAGATCTTCAGCGGAATGAGTGCCCTCATCAGTTCTTTCGCGTATCGTTTGTTGATGGTTAGGTTATCATCAACGAAAAAGAGGTATTTCGAGGGTGCGGCCCTGATCTCTTCCACTACATCGGGGATCTCCCGGTACCGCATCTTGCGGCCAAAGGTCTTTGATACAAGGCAGAAATCACAATTGAAAGGGCAACCCCTTGAAACCTGAATGGCAACCTGGAAGATGCGGTTCATCCGCACGAGGTCCCAGCGAGGGGGTTTCTGGCGTTTATAATCGGTATAGGTACCTGACTGGTAGATCTTCTGCAGCATGCCTTTTTCGAAGTCGGCAAGGCAGCGTTCCCATTTACCTTCCGCTTCGCCCACGACGACGCTGTCGGCGTGCTGCAGGGCTTCATCCGTCTGATAGGAAGCATAAGGGCCGCCGAAAACCACCATGGCGCCGCGGGAGCGGTAAAAGTCGCCGAGTTCGAAAGCCCTGCCTGCAGTGGCGGCCAGTGTGGTGATGCCTACCAGATCAGGAGCGCCTTCGGGCAATGTTTCAATCTCCTCGTCGAAGATCCGGATATGATAATGATCAGGAGTCAGTGCCGCAATGGTGGGAAGCGCCAGCGGGATCATCAGCCGTTTCTTTCCAAACATCCGGGCCATTTCCGAATGGGCCGGGTAGTTGATCCAGCGCTGCCGGGGGGAGATCAGCCAGAGCGTATATTTTTTCATCATCCGGTCTCCTCTTGTTATTCCACCTTCAGGATGTATCCCGCCTGCATGAACTTGCTTACCTCCGTAACGAAACTCAGGACGATATCGCCCGGTACCAGTGTTTCTTCCTTTCTGATAAGATCAAGGCACAGGAGGGCCATGGGCGGTCCGATATAACCCATCTGCGACATCCTTGTATAGAGGGTTTCAGGCCTGATGCCTATCTCCTTGCATTCGTCCATCACAAGCTCCGAGATATGACGGGATGGGAAGTTGATCTGGAAGAAACGGATCTGATCCATATCAACGGGATACAGGGAGAGCATCCGGCGGAGGCCATGGAGAAAGACTGATCCGCCCGGCTCATGGAAATGGGTTCTGAGCTCCTCCTGGAACATCTGGGCCAGATGATGGTATCCAAGCGCGAATTCTTTCATGGGATTCATCCAGTATGCAGGCCGGCGGTTACCCATGGCGGAGGGCTTAAGGCCTCCGGCCGACTCCATGTAAACATGGGCAATACGCAGTTCTTCCCGCCGCTTCTTCTTTTTTTCCAATACGAGCGCCGATGCACCATCCGACAGGAAATACCGCAGGAACAACTCTTCCCTGGTAACCAGAGGCTGATTATAATATTCGGCAACCAGTTCGGATGAGGATATTGAGGATGATATTACGAGCGCGTTATCGTATCTCCCGCTGTCAATCATCTCGGCCGCCACCAGTAAAGCCTTGTATGCGGAGGTACAGTTTGCATGGATGGAGAGTTCGCCGCAACGATCAATTCCCAGCGCTTCCTGGATGCGCACCGAAGCCGTTGGCATCTGGTCCTGATGGGCGCTGCCGTATGTGATCAGCCTGATGTCGGAAGGTAGAAGCCCTGCATCGGATATGGCTGTCCTGGCAGCATTCACAGCCATGGTCACATTGTCGTCGGTAAATTCTCTCGTTACCGGATCGATAGCGAAATGATAATATTCCACCTCCAGCAACTCTTTCATTAACTGCCGGATACGACCCAGCCATTTGCGGATCTTTTCCGGCGCTTCAGGGAGTTCGCCGAGGTAATGGTCAACCTCCCCGATCGGAATGGGTTTCCCGGGCAGATAATAGCCTGATCCGGTGATATATATTTTCTCGTTCACGGGGTATGCAAGGTTCGCAGATAGAGGTTTTTCTTTTGTTTGCGGTAGTTGGGAAGAATATTGGCGGCAAAACCGGCAGCCATGGTCAGGAGCTCCTTTTTCGGAAAAATGTGATCCACGATATTGCGCTTTAAAGCTTCGTCCGACTGGAATGTCCTGCCTGAGAGGATCAGTTCAAGCGCGGTGGCTTTTCCCGCAATGCGCGTCAGCATGGCACCTCCTCCCAGACCCGGGATGAGGTTGAAAGAGGTCTCGGGTAAACCGAAAAGCGCATCGGGGCTGCAAAACCTGAAGTGGCATGCCATGGCGAGTTCCATGGCGGAGCCGAGACAGACACCTCGGATGGCAGCGATCACGGGGATTTCCAGGTCACTGATGTCGGCAAAGGTCTTGTAATGGTTGACCATGAATGGAGGAATCTTCTCGTGGATGGCATCAAGCAGGGATTCAAGATCAGCACCCGATGAAAAATGCCTGCCTTTTCCGCTGATGACAA
>CAYWHQ010000061.1:0-10373 GCA_964457665.1 uncultured Prolixibacteraceae bacterium
AGGTTTGACTGAAGGCTGATGGAGGTGCTCTGCTGGTGGCATTGCATGAAGTGGCGGATGGTGTTGCTAACCTCCGGACGGGGGTTGACCGTGACGACGGCAGTGTCGGCCGGCCCCGCGGGGCAGCCATAAGCCACCGGGGTGACCACGTAAGTTACGGTTTCGGATAGGATGCCGGTATTGAAGAGGGTGTCGGCGATCAGGGTGCCTGTATCCTGGGTGTTTCCGGTCACCATCATCGACGACGGGATGGATGTCCAGTTGAAGGTGGCGCCCTGGACGGGCGATTGAAGGATAAGTCCGGCTGCATCGCCGGAGCAGATCACCCGGGTTTGGGGGTTGATCTGAACCACGGCAGTCGGGAAAACCATTATGGTGATGGTGGTGTCGGCGCCGGCGCATCCGTTGGCATGAGGGACCAGGTGATAAAGAACGCTGTCGGTGGCGTTGGATTGGTTGAAGAGCTGCTGCCTGATAGAGTCATTGGGGGTGGTTTCCTCCATCCATCCGGTGATGTTACCGGAAGTTTGTGTACAGCTCCAGGTAAAGAGGGTTCCTGTCACATTCGAGGTGAGGGGGATAAGGATGGAATCGCCGTTGCAGAGGGACATATTGAGCGGATGGGTTGTAAGGTCGGGGGTTGGATGCACGGTGACGACCACCTGAGCGGAGTCGCCGTAGCAGCCGTTGGCCTGGGGAAGGATCCGGTAGATCACGCTGTCGGTTTGAAAACCGCTTAGGCCCAGGGTGTCGGCGATCAGGATGGCGGGGAGCAGATTCTGGCTATGACCGGTGATGAGTCCTGAGGGATTGAAGGAGTTCCAGGTGAAGGTGGCGCCCGTGACCTGCGACTGGAGGATGAGGTTTACCGGAAGGTTGTTGCATTGCACAAGGTTTGCCGGGGTATTGACCAGCAGGGGAACGGGGTAAAAGGAGAGCAACAGCGTATCGTGGATGGCGGGACAGGGATTATGGCCCGATACGTTCAGTACAAGCCGGGTAAAGCCAGCTGCCGTGTCGGCGGTGCCGGGGGTATAGGTAGTGTGCAGCAGCGAGGAGTCACTGAAGGTTCCGTCGCCGGTGGTGGTCCAATACAGGGTGTCATACTGCAGGGCAACAGACCCGGCAAGGGTCAGCGGCGTTCCCATACACAGGGAGGTGTCATTACCGGCAAATGCGAAAGGCGCCTTCCGGATGGCCAGTGTCATCTGGTCGGAATCCGTATCGCAGGGACCGGTGATGTGGAGGCTCAGGATGGTGCTTCCGAGAGTGATATCGGCGGTTCCCGGTGAATAGGCAGTATGGAGCGCGGCAGGATACTGGAACTGTCCGTCGCCGGAGGTGGTCCAAAGCACCGACTGGGCATTGAGGCCGACCGCCGAATTGGTATGATACACACTGTTGCTGCAAATCGTATCGTCGTTGCCTGCGAAGGCTGATGTGGATGGAAAGACCACTACCTGCATGGTGTCGCGGCTGATACAGTTACCGGGGCGGGTGGTGGTCAGCACATAAGGTAGCGTATCGATCTGGGTGATGATGTTGGTGAAACAAAAGAGAGGGTTGGAGATCAAATAGGAACTGAGGTATTGCGACGGCACCCAGATATAGTTGTATCCGGCAATGGGGGAGGAGCCTATGGGCAGTGTGTCGAAGGCGCACAGGGCGATGTTGCTGCCGGCATTATCAAGCCGGATGTTCTGGATCGGTTTCACTACGGTATTGCAGATACATCCGTTTTCATGGATCCGGACGGCGGCGATCATCCTGCAGATCTTGCCGGCTGAAGCTAAGAAATTGGCTGAGGTAACGATACTATCGCCTGGCAGGAGAGATAAAACCGGGATGGTCTGGGAGAAGAGTGAATCGGCTCCGGTCTCATCCGGGATGCCGTTATTGTTGGCGTCGTGCAGAAAAACCACCTGCAGGATTTGCGTATGCAGGGTATCGGTACCGGTATTTTTCACAGCATACTGGATGGTTATGTTTTCACCTGCGGTACCTTGTGGTATGGAGGCAGCGCTGAAAGCGCCGAAGGAGATCTGATCTTTCCGCACAGGTCTCTGGGTGAAAATGGTGGCGGTTTTGGAATGGATGAGGCAGGTGCCACCCGGGGCAGAGAAACAGGGTACCTGGGCCACCAGCAGGGTGTTGGTCTCCATTGAAAGCGTGTCGCAAACCAGGGAGGCCGGATCGATATCTTCCAGTTCAAAGGTGAAGACGATCGAATCGTTTACCGGAAGGTTTGGCTCGATGGAAAAATTCAGGTAGCGGATCCCCCCGACAACGGTGTTGGAGGCTATTCCCGTGGGGCCATTGTGTATGCCCGACAGCGATCCTGACACATAGTTGTAAGCGTCGTCGATGACAATGCCCAGCTTTTCGATCTGGGATACCGAAGAGGGACCCAGGTTGATAACCTTGATCAGGATCTCGTTGGGATCGCTGCAGGTTTGAAATACCGGTCCTATCTGCGTTGAAATTACATAAAGATTCACGTTCGCCGGGATCCCACTGATGATGATGGGAGGTGTGTCGGAGGTCCGGGTTTTCACGTCGCCGCAGGCATTGGCAGCAGACGATACGAGGCGTATGGAGGTTCCTGAGATAAAATCGCAGTTGGTCAGAATTCTGAATTTCAACTGATACCCGTTACGGGGGATGCTGTCGACCCCTTTCAGCAGGGTCACACCGGCTGGATCTTGCGAAATATGATATACCCATTTGTTGCTTCCCGCAGGGGTATTGACCGGATCGTTGAGAATTTCCCAGGTACCTGTGGTATAAGGGTACCGGATCATGCTGAAACCCGGTACTACGGAAACACCCGGGGGAATTTCGACGGTGAATTTCAGGTTATAGGCATTCGACAGTTGTGAATTTGTGACCTGCACCTCGAAATCCAGGGTATCGCAAAGGTTAACGGGGTTAATGGGTGTTGTAAGAATATTGTTCAGGCTGACATCCTTGGGATCGAGGTATAACCAGGTGTTATTTTCAGTGCACTGGTATCCGGATGGCGGATAACCCAATTCGGGGTTGAGGGGAGGGGAGGCGCAGTTATACCCATGGCGGACCTTCATGCTATCGTAAGCGCAGCTTGTGTAAATGGCCCGGATTTCATATACCGGGCAGGCATTGCCGGCGATGGATCCGGGTTGTACCCAGTATTTCCCGGGGCCGTAGGTTGCAACAGGTAAATCGACCGGGCTGGAGGGATTCGAGACATCCTTCACGGAGGTGATCTGGATGCTGCCGGCGCTGTTTTCGAATGCGATCCAGTTGTTCAGGGCGGTGTAGGATCTGGCATTGCACAACCGGATCTTCCACAACACGGTATCCTCTCTTCCTTCGGCTGTGGTGATCAGGGCGGTAAGGTTGACCAGGGGAGGGGTAAAGTCGACAGATTTATTGCTGCCGGACGTATGCGGAAATCCATTTCCGTTGTAGCAAAACTGGTATCTGCCCCGGGCGTTGATACCATAACTGAAGTCACCGGTTGCCTTACAGGATGGAGTGGCGTTGAAAGTGATGCGGTCGATATCTTCCCAACAGTCGTAAAAATCGGAATAACTCCAGGAAGGGGTTCGGATAAATGTAAGGATGGTGCCGGTGGGTCCGACCTGGATGAGAGGATCGGCGATCACCTCGTTGATTCTGTTCCCGTTATCGTTGTTGTACCCATGGCGGGCTGTTCCCGTAACGTAAGCAAATCCTTCAGGGAGGGTGAAGACCATGGTATCGAGGACATACATAGGGCGGATCTCGCCGGGGAAGGCGATTTCGCCACCGCATACGTCGAGTGTGCGGTTGATCAGACCTTCGTATACAAAGGTGGAGCAGCCCTGCAGCACGATCTGCTGGTAAAAGGTGCCGGCAGAAAAGGTATAATTGCTTCCGAGCACCTTAAAGTTTGCGCCCATGTCGTTGCATGAGATGTCCATGCCTGCGTTCTGCCAGAGAAATTTTGCACGGAGCGAGGGGACTGTGCGCCATTCAGTGGCTGTAACGTTTTTGACGATCCCCCGCACGATGTAAACGATCGAATCTCCGGCTGAGGGGATCACTCCCGCCAGGCACCCTCCCGGAAGCCACAAATCGCCTAACCAGGTGCGGAAACGGGACGCCGGCCCGTTGGTAATCTGTGGGTTGAGGTTGGAACAGATGTGCCACACACCGGTTTCGATCTCCAGGTATTTGAGTGTATCGGTCAGGTAGTCGAAAAAAAGCATATTGTTCCAGTTTCCGGTCATATTGCCATGTTCAAGCTGGAAATACAGGCTGTCGATGCCACCATTGAGTTTGCCGGCTGCCATGATGCGGATCGAATCCCTTGCCAGGGCGTTGTGGAGCCGAAGGCCCGGGTTGGAGGGATTGACTTTGGCAGTGAGCTGATTGTCGGTCCATCCGAGGGTGGTTCTCCGGATCTCGAAAAGGGAGATGGAGGGATCAGGACAGTTGAAAATGGGGCACTGAATGCCAAATACAGGCGAGGTGCTGCACCAGTAGGTGAAGTAGCGGTCGCGGAAATTTGTTTTATCGCACCAGAACTTCAGTTCCACTCCGACGGCAGCTGTGGACCCGTGGGGGGTTTCGCAGGCAGTGGTAAGCGGTACTCTGAAAACGCCGCCGGACAGAATCCGGGTAGGGTCGAGGTAATAGATCGCCGTGGAGCCTGTGATAAGCGGAGTGCCCATGGATACTCCCTTGAAGGTGGCGGTTCCTGATCCAATTACAATTCCTGCAGGGAGATATACCTTGTAGATCACCGAATCGCCGGGGCAGCCGGTAGCATCTACTGCAGTGCTCGTATTTACGCTATGTTCCATCCATACGGTGGTTCCGTCATAGATGTCGGGGGGAATGGTGTGCAGGGTGGTAATGGTATTGTAGGTCTGAAACTGTATGACGGTAGGATTGGCAATCCAGGTGACGCCCGGGGATATGCTGCACTGGTTGTTGTAATTATAGCCATACCGGAAAGCCTGGTAAGCGCTGTTGGTCCATCCCTGTCCGCAGTAGTTTCCGGTAGCGTAGCGGGAAACTGCTTCAGGCCAGTCGTAATAGGTATGCGCTCTGACAGTGGTGCTTTTTCCGGCAGGAAGGTCGTCGTAAAAGCCGTCGCCGTCGGCATCTTCCAGCCCCATGCCGGGGCCGTCGGGGTCGAAGGTATACTGAAAGGTGGTAAAATGTGCATACTGGCCGTTTATCGCACCGGTGGCGTAGTTGAAGGATGCAAGGAGGTAGTTGCCACCAACGGAGAAGGAGTCGATCTCGTTCACCCAGTCGCCGTTAGGGTAATAGGTTGATCCTCCGGAGGAGAATCCCGAGAGAAGGGTCAGGTTGAAGGCAGTTCCCGCCCCGGTGCCGCTGTTGGTCACGGTCATGTCCACGTAACCGGAGTTGTCGATAAAACCCCATGCTTTGCGGTTACTGGTGAAGGCAATATTGATGGCTGTTGTGCCGGATGCGGGCGACACGGTCGGGAAGGCCGAATGAACGTTACAGGTCTGACCCCAGCAGCCCCAGGTGGAGCGTATTGCCGACTGCCCGTTGGTGCAGCCCAGGAGTTTTACTGTTTCGGCGATCACTATCTGTTCACCGGGATCAAACATCATGTTGCCACCGGGAAAATCGCTGCCGGTGATGATGATGGTATCGACGATAAGCGGTCCCGGGCCTACGTAGGGGTGCAGTGTTCCCAGGCTGACCGAAAGCACCTGGATATCGGCGGTATGTTCATCGAGGATGATCAGGGTATCGAGCGTGGAATTGACGCCCTGCTGCTGGATGGTGATCTCGCGCACCACGGTCGAGTTAACGGGTATCTGAGCGTTGGCGTTGGTGATGCCGGTGATGACCGGTTCGGGGAAGTAGTAATTCTGCAGGGGAGGGTCGCTGGCTGTGTAATTATTGCTGTTCCAGGTAACAATATAGACGAAGTTGACGGTATTGGTGTATCCGCAGATGAGCGACGCGTCGTAGGTAACCGTGTGGGCGGAGTTGTTGGGGATGGCGGGAAGGCTGAAAAGGGGATGGTTGAGGTTTGAGATGTTCAGTTCGACGGCGCCTGTGACTGACCCTGGCGTATACCAGGTACCGGGAGGGAGATCGAGCGTGAGTGTGGCACCGGTCATGACCGATCCGCTGGTGTTGGCGATCTGGAGGGAGAAGGTACCGTCGTCGTGGCATACGATGAGCGATGCCGGCCTGCCGGTCGGCGTCACCATAACCTGTGCCGGTAATGTCATCCAGGGGCTGAAACAGAGCACCAGCATCACCCGCATGACAATCTTTACAGATTTGGGCTTCATCATATCATCCTAACAGCCAATAAAGGTACTGTTTTTTTCGGATGTTAGGGTGAAGTGGCTTAAAGTTTCAGCGAGAGCATGAACTGGTCGGCCGGCATCATCGGTCCATAGGCCCGGGCATAACCCAGGGATAAGCTCGACTTCAGCAGGGTGAATAACACCAGTTCGAAATCCAGCTGGAATCCGGTGGAAAAATAATTCCGGTTTGGAAGATTCATGGCCAGATTGGTGAACAGCCCCATCCCGAAAGCTGAAAATCTTGCATAGGTACAGTAAAAACCAAGCAGGCCGAGTTTCCTGAAACGGATGGGCGGGAAATTCAGCTCCGTGGTAAGTTTGGCATAGTTCAGCGACTGCAGTTCATCGATCTCCACACCGGGGAAACTCTGCATTTCGCGGTATTGGGCCGGGGCTCTGTAATCGATCCAGTTATTTCCGAAACCACCAAAGTAGAAATAGCTGTTGGTCTTATCCGATTCGCCGAACGACTGGCCTGCAGAAGTACGGAACCAAAGGGATGAATTCCGGACAGGCAACAGAAAACCAAAGTCAAAGTTGTTTATAAGTTGCGGGTAGAAGGTCTGACGTGCAAAACTCGTAAAAGCGAAGATATTCCAGTCATATCCCTGTTCCGGTTCGATGGCGCCCAGAGATTTGCGCAGAAAGGATCGGTGAAAGTTCAGGGTGGCAATATAGATGTTCCTGTAGGAGGATGAGATATTCTGGTAGAAAGGGAGCGTTTCAAGATCGCCGTAGGCGGATAGTTTTACATACATCTCGGTCCTTGCCGGATTCATGCGCATGAAGACATGATGATATTTGGCAGAAAACATATACCCCGCCCGGCTGAACTTTGTCGGGCCGAAGAGGTCGTAAAAGTCGGCATAGTTATACTGCGCCTGGAACGACCAGCGGAGAATGGAATAATCCGCCGAGAGATGGATGGTTTGTTCGAGGGGCAGGTTCGGCTGCGGTGTAAAGCTTACTTTAACCACCAGATTGTTCAGCATCATGGGGTCGGTAAAATTAAGCCGGTAACCCACGCCGGTATATGCCTTATAACCCTGGAGGATGGGATAGGCTCCCGCCAGCCTGAGTTCTCTTGCGGGAGAGTATTTTTTTTCTGATACCTTCATCGTATCCATCCTGATTTTTGAAGGAGGCGGAAGCATCCAGGATTCAACCACCGGATTCCTTTCATAGACCAACTGCCCCAGAAACCTGATGGGGTTGACATGTTCCAGCGTGTCGATTTTCATGACCAGGGGTTGCATCCCCTGACTGCTATATTCGAAAACGATCATCGAATCGGCTGAAATTGGTAACGGCCTGAAAAAGCCGCTGGTTGCATTGGTGAGGATCTGAATATGACCGGTGGACAGCCTGATCCTGAAAACATTCGACACTCCCGTATAATAGGAGGTTCCGTAGAGGTATTCACCATCGGGTGAGAAAACGAAATTCATGGCGGGACTGTCTTCAAAATTAAACAGTTCCCGGTATTCCTTTTTTCCTGCCAGAAGGTCTGCAGTTTGAAATATTATCAGCTTCTGACGCCCGCTGACATCCGAGAGGGTTCCAGAAAGAAGCTTTCCGTCATGTGAAACCGACAGGTCGCTCAGATCCTTGCCATATGGCAGCGAGAACAACTCGGTAGTTTTTTTGTAGGGTGGAGGGATCCTGACGATCATCGTCCTTCCGCTCATTGTTTGTATTCCCCACAGGGAATGATCGGCCGGATTGATTGTCAGCTGCCCTGTCCGGTTGATTCGCATCAGGTTTCGGATTTTTCCGGTTTCTACATCGACCGACTGTAAACCTCTCCAGTCATGATTATGGGTGGAAAGGAAAACGGTTTTCAGGGAGTCGTCGTAGGCGAGTGAAGTGACATAGAAAAGGGAAGGGGAGGCAACCGGGGCGATTTTTTTCTCCTTTCCGGTTAAAAGATCGATGCAGGAAATGTGTGCCAGTCTGCCGGGATAGTTGACGGCAACAAACATTTTTCCCGATCTGGTATCCACATGCTGGGCGGAGGCAGAACCGAAGACCCTGTTTCCGATGGTCCTGCCGACGGTTACTGGATGCTTCTTAAGGGTATCGATGTTCCTGCGTTGAAACTCTCTTTCCCATTCGATCCATTGTTTCCACGCATCCTGGATCCGGAGCCCGTAGACCTTCCTGAACTGATTGGCATAGAACCGCCGGCTGCTGTCGCTCCGGGCGTAAAAATCCTTCAGTCTTTCCACTCCGTAAGTATAGGCAAGATAACCGACGAAACGTGTGCCGTAGAGATACGAATTCACTCCTACCTGAAAATCAATGGCAGTTCCTTCGGTTTCAAGTCCGATCACATGGTAAAAATAGGCGCTGTCGCGCACCATGGTCCGGAACACCATCTCGTCGTACCCTCCCATGGTGCGGCCGACTCCCCCCGACATCCAGGTCTCCATGAATACGGCAATACCTTCGTGGTACCACCTGGGTGAGTACCACCGCGGAGTGGTGAAGTAGCTGTAAAGGAGAGATTCGGGATCGCGGTTGTCGGCATATACTTTCCCTCCCAGGATTCCGCGCCAGATGCGATCGGTACGCGACGCCTTGTCGCACATCACCTGATGCGTAAGTTCGTGGCTCATCAGCCATTGCATTCGTTCGTTTGAGGGAACTACGCCAAACGTATAATCGAACGGGGCGACACCAATATTCAGGTAGTTGCCCGGAATGACGCTCGTGCCTCCATTCCCGACGTCGGTGAAGTCGTTAAACAGGACTGCCGTGGGTTCGGAAGGAGAATAATCCCAGAACGATTTGTGGAAAGTGAGGGCATTTTCGAATGACCCAACGGTGTGGGGCACCAGGTAAGAGGCGCCCCTTTCCAGATAAACCAGCTTTACCCGGTCGGTTTCATATTGCGTGATGACAAGCCGGTTCTGTCCTAATGTAGACAGTACCAGCAGAATCTTGACAGAAATTAGCGAGGCCCGTTTCATCAGAAAAACTGCCAGGATTACTCCTGGTACCTGAGTCTCACCTGGGACCCGATTCCCTCCTGGAGATTCAGTTTACCCTGTTGAGACAGGGTAGAATTAATCATAAATTCCTGAAATCCGCTCAGGGGATTTTGGGCTGAAATAAACTGCTGCAATCCTGAGGATAGATTGGTGAAATTAAACTGCTGACCGGAAAGCTGCATGGAACTCAGTTCCGTTGCCTGGATAATACTGTTCAATTCCTGCGCCTTAATGAGAGATCCGAGTGCTTCCGATTGCAACACATTGTATAGGATGTCGAATTGCAGAACAACAGAAAGCTCGTTTGCCGAAATCACGGCGCAGCAGCCCAGTTCGAAATCGTTGAACTGAATTACCCGGCTTAGCTCGGGCGACTTTCCCATCTGAAGTACCTGACCGGAGAGGTTCACGAAAGAGAGGTTCAGCTTGTCGTACAAAATGATACCGCTGATCTGATCTTTCGATTGTACCTGGTGGCCCACCTGCGTAACATTCAATGACTGAGCGGCGCTGAAGGTAAGGTTTAAGTTTTCGGCGGAGGATTGGATCACGGATGAGGAGATGGATGATTCCACGACGTACTGTTTGATTTCGGGATGACTCTCCACGACATCTGCAAAACCCAGATTGGCAGTCCCTTCAATCCGTGTCTGTGACTGCAGGGCGTAAGAGAGGATGCTGCCCAGCGCCTCTTTGTTGTTTGTAAGGGCGAAGAATTGTGTCGAATGTAAAATGATCTCGTCCCTGATCGCCTTGAGTTTACGGATCTCGTCACGGTTCTGCTGCAGCTTTTTATTTCCGATCAGAAAGTGGTCCATTTTTTCAAGCGCCATCATAAGAACCGAGTCTTTCTCATTCACCTGGATCACAAAAACGGAAAAGTCCCGGAGGTTCTGCTCAATATCCACCGAAAAGGTAGTGGTATCCGACAGGTAAATATCGCTGAGGATTCTGGTGGTTTGCGCGATCGTACCTGTGTTGTTCCGGATAAATTCGTTGTATTCCTTCAGAAGCCGTATACTCTCCTGGTTTTTCGGATCCTTGTCGA
>CAYWHQ010000062.1:0-10364 GCA_964457665.1 uncultured Prolixibacteraceae bacterium
TCATTTTTTTACCAGTGCCTGAAAATTGACAGCCAGCGTGAAATAATTCGGGTTGTATTTTCCGGGTTGGTATTTCACATAGGTATAGCTTACGCTGAACATTTTGATCCGGAGACCTACCCCGAGTGAGAACCCGGCGAGACCGGACTTTGTATAGAGCTTCATCTCCTGCCGCTTCAGATAGTTGTAACCGAGGCGCAGCGACAGCACTTTGGCAATGGTCACCTCGCCTCCCAGCACGATATGGCGCATCAGGTTATCGGCGAATTTCGACAGTCCCGACCTTTCCTCGACCTCACCGGTAATTGGATCGGCCTGGTTGTCAGGGTCAGCCGGATCGGTATAGGAGAGATCCCAGCGCTGAAGGTTGGTCAGAAGCTGGTAGAACCTGACCGGGATGTGTTTGAGCTGCTGGGTAAGGCCGATCTGCAGCTCAAACGGCAACGGCTCGTAATTCCCGGGGGTGTAAGGAACGATCTGGGTGCCGATATTGCGTCCGATCAGTGAGACACTGAAGGAGTTGTCGAGGGTAAAGTAAGAACCCGCCACGTCGACCGCGATACCGAAAGAGTTCCATGTATCGAGCTGGGAATATATGAGTTTGCCGTTTGCTCCGATGGAGAAGTGCGGAGAAAGCATCCTCCCCCAACCGATCAGCAGCGCCATCTCATTGGCAGAGAACTCGCCCAGGTGGTTCTCTGCTTCATCATACTTCTGGAACTTGCCGTAGTTGACATATTGCAGCGCTCCGATAAAGCTGCCTGCCTTTTCAAATGAATGGGCATAGGTTACCGAACCATACTTGATCCCCGGATAGGCTACAAAGCCAAGGGCCAGGTTCTGGTGCATCTCCGGAGTGATGAGAGAGGGATTTGCCGCTGCCAGACTAATATCATTATCCCTGACGGTGAGGAAGTTGCCGCCGATGGCTGCAATCCTCGCCGATTGGGTGAGGCTCAGAAAATCATAGGTGGAACGGCCGCCGCTCTGGGCGTTCGCTGTCGCGCAGGGCAACAGCAGCCCGGTAATCAGCAGCAGTAATACGGAGTGTATATTTCGCACGATAGTTTCTTTGTAAAGGAAAGTAACGGAACGGCGTTTCATTTAGTATAAAGGTAAAACAATATTACTGGATCAGTCCCCGTCCGCTCTTTACGATTTTTTTCTCTTCCGAAAGGTCGGTGACCAGCCTGTCGAGGATGCCGTTGATGAAGAGCTTGCTCTTCTGGCTCGAAAACTGTTTCGAGATATCGATATATTCATTCAGGGTGACCTTCACGGGGATCTCGGGGAAACAGGTGAGCTCCGTCAGGGCCATTTTCAGGAGAATGATGTCGGTGAGGGCGATCCGTTCAATCTCCCAATTCTTCGTCCGTTGTTCGATCAGCGGCTCATAATCGCTGCTATGCAGGATGGTTTGCCGGAAAAGACCCGACACAAACCGGTGATCAACCTCCTCCCCTTCGTTGTTCGGATCATGAAAAAGAGCGGTTACCGGTGTTTCGGGCGACAGTGTTTCAGGGATCATTTTAAGGGTTTTGGCCAGGAACACAGCTGCGACATCAAAGTCGTCGGACCAGTGAAGGTTCCGTTCCTCACAATAAAACTGCACCTCAGGGGAGCGCGCTATAAATCTTCTGAAAAATTTAACCAAAAATTCACGATCATGCTCCCACGAATCCTCTCCTGCGTTCAGATACTCTTTGAGTTCACGGCTTTCCCGCAGCCGTTGCCATACCTTCCGCACCATCTCCTGCTCCTCTGTCCATGATATCTGGTAACGCCGGCACTTGTTTGCAAAGGATACGTTTTCCTGCAAAAGGCGGATCAGCCTGTTATGGATCAGCCGGGAATTGGGATTACGCTCCTCGTCGGTGGGATAAAACTTGTTGCGGGCCTCCTCCATCCTGAAACCATAAAAATGAACAACCTCCAGCATGAAAGAGGCCAGCGTGTAATAAAGCTCATACAATTTATCAATGCTCTGAAAAAGGTTCTTTTCCGCGATGTCGATGCGGGATTCCCCTCCCTGGAAAAAGGCATAAAGCGATTGTAGTGTCTTGATCCTGAAATGTCTTCTTCCCAGCATAGTTGCAGAACGTAAGAATGGATGCGGTTACCCTCATCCACCGCGCAAAACTAATCATTTCACCAATTGAATTGGTGATTCAAATAATATTTTTATTTTTGCGTTTGCAGATTGAATCAGGAATTACGCAATATAAACGGTAATCCAAAATGGAAGATCAGGACATAAGGGAAAAAGACCGGGAAGAGGTTTTCTCACGCGCTGTCAGGGCCGGCAAAAGGACCTACTTTTTTGATGTAAAGACTACGGTGGGAGATGAACAATATCTTACCATTACGGAGAGTAAGCGGCGATTCAGCAATGAGCAGGGAAAATTTGTATACGACAAACATAAGATCTTTCTCTACCAGGAAGACTTTGAAAAGTTCTTTGAAGGGTTACAGGATGCTGTGACCTTCATCCGGACAGGGAAGGAACCTGAAGTACGTGTCACCAATGGTGCCGGTGCGCAAGGTGACTCTTTTGATTTCGATGACCTCGGTTCCGGTCCTGAAAAGTGAACATAGCCTTCCTGCTTCATTTTTTATTATAATTTTGTAATCCGTTAGCTTCCGAATCATGGGAAAAATTATATCTATTGCCAACCAGAAGGGTGGTGTAGGGAAAACCACCACTGCCATCAACCTTTCGGCAGGTCTTGCCATTCTGGAATTCAAAACTTTGATCATTGACGCGGATCCCCAGGCAAATGCCACCTCCGGTGTCGGTTTTGATCCCAGAAACATCAAAGCCAGCATTTACGAGTGCATCATCGACAACGTGGATCCGGAGAGCATTATTCTTCACACCAGCACGCCCAATCTCGATCTGATCCCTGCCCATATCGACCTGGTCGGGGCAGAGATTGAAATGATCAATCTTCCCAACCGGGAAAGAATGATGCACAAGGTTGTTTCGGGTATCCGCGATGCCTACGATTTCATCATCATCGACTGTTCTCCTTCGCTCGGCATCATCACGGTCAACGCGCTGACCGCTTCCGACTCGGTGATCGTACCGGTACAGTGCGAGTACTTCGCCCTCGAAGGGCTCGGGAAACTGCTCAATACCATCAAGATCGTCCAGACGCGCCTGAATCCTGATCTCGACATCGAGGGGATTCTTCTGACCATGTACGACAATCGCGTGAATCTGTCCCGGCAGGTCGTGGATGAGGTTCGTCAGCATTTTCAGCAGATGGTCTTCCAGACCGTCATCAACCGGAACACCAAGCTTGGCGAGGCGCCCAGTTTTGGTATCAGCATCATGATGCACGACATCAACAGCACAGGCGCCGTCAATTACCTCAACCTGGCCAGGGAGATCCTGCAGAAGCACAATATGACCCGGTTAAAAAACGAAGAAAAGGAAATACATGTCTGATCAGCCACCCAAAAAGAAAGTTCTGGGCAGAGGACTGAGTGCCCTGCTGGAAAGCCCTGATAGCGACATCCGTTCGCGCGACATTGCAGCCAATTACCAGGCCGGCGCCATAGCGGAAATCCCTGTCGGGCACATTGAACCCAACCCATTCCAGCCAAGAACCTATTTCAATGAGGAGGAACTTTCCGACCTTTCTCAGTCCATCCTTGAACAGGGGATTATCCAGCCTCTCACCATCCGGAAAGTTGGCCTCGACCGTTACCAGATCATCGCGGGGGAACGCCGGCTCAAGGCGGCCAAACTGGCCGGACTGAACACCGTACCTGCCTATATCCGCGTCGCCAACGACGAACAGATGCTCGAGCTGGCCCTCGTGGAGAACATTCAGCGTCAGGATCTCAATCCACTCGAAATAGCCATGAGTTTTCAACGGCTGATGGAGGAGTGCAATATCCGGCAGGAGGACCTCAGCAAACGTGTCGGAAAAGACCGGTCCACCATCTCCAATTACATACGACTGCTGAAACTTCCGACCGAAATCCAGGTGGCCGTGCGCGACAACCTGATCTCCATGGGGCATGCCCGAGCACTCATCAATATCGAAGATATCGCCACCCAATTGCAGTTTCTCCAAAGGATCCTCGAAAAGAAACTCTCCGTCAGGCAGGTAGAGGACCTGGTCAGGCGGCTTGTATCCTCTCCCCGTGCCGCAAAACAGGGAAAGTTTCCCAAACTCTTTCCCGCCCGGTTCGAAAATGCCAAGCATATCCTGCTGGATAAATTCCAGAGTAAAGTCGAACTTAAAGTCAACCGCAAAGGAGCAGGTTCCATCATAATCCCGTTTAACTCTCCGGATGATTTTGAGCGGATCATTTCCAAACTCTGATTCTGAATGAAACTGGCCTTGCCACTTTTCATCCTGCTGATCTTACTAGTTCCCGGCCAGTCGTTAAAGGCTCAGGAGAATCAGCAGGAGAAAAAAGCAGCAGATTCCATCCCGATAAAAATGCACTCCCCCACCAAAGCCACTTTAATGTCGGCATGCCTGCCCGGACTGGGACAGATATACAACCGGAAATACTGGAAAGTGCCGGTGATATACGCCGGATTCGGGATACTGAGCTACTTCATCTATTTCAATACCGACCAGTACCTCGACTACAAGTGCGCCTATATCGAAAAGAGTTATGGAAATACCGCAGGGAACTACAGCTACCTGGTAAACCGGTATTCATCCGAAGAACTGTTGTCGGCGCGCGAATATTACCGGAGAAACCTGGAGGTTACATGTCTTCTGACAGCGCTCTGGTATGTACTGAATATCCTGGACGCCACCGTCGATGCTCATCTTTATACCTATAACATCAGTAAGGACCTTTCCCTGAAGATCGATCCTGCTCTCCTGCCAGCACCCGGCACAACGGGAATGGGTTCGGGACTCAGGTTGTCATTCAGGTTCTGAACCAACACCCCCTATGAAATTAGCCCTCCTTGGATACGGAAAAATGGGTCAGGAAATTGAGAAGACCGCCCGGAAACTCGGTCATGAAATTCACCTGATCATCAATAATGAAGAAGACTGGGATGCCCTCGGCCACGACCTTCCCGGTGCAGATACGGCGATCGAGTTCTCCACACCCGATTCGGTCACGGATAATATCAGGCGTTGCTTTCGCGCCAATGTACCCGTGGTGGTTGGCACCACCGGCTGGCTCGACGATCTGGAGGAGATCCGGGCAGAGTGTCTGCGCGAAGGAAAAACACTCCTCTTTTCCCCTAACTTCAGTATCGGGGTAAACCTTTTCTTCGACCTGAACCGTTACTTCGCCACGCTGATGATGCCCTGGGACGATTATGAGATCTCGATCGAGGAGACCCACCATGTCCATAAACAAGATGCCCCCAGCGGAACGGCCATCGTCCTGGCCAACGATATCATCAGGCAGTCGGGAAAAAAAGATAAATGGGTCAGGGAAGATTCCGGAAATCCCGAGGAGCTCGGGATCAAATCGTACCGCACCGAAAATGTCCCGGGAACGCACGTGGTGAAATATGAATCGGAACTGGACGAGATTCAGATCATCCATACCGCGAAGAGCCGCCAGGGTTTTGCCATGGGGGCCCTCAGGGTCGCCGGCTGGCTGCAGGGACGGAAAGGGTATTTCGAAATGAGGGATTTTCTGGCTGAAATCCGTTCAGGAAACCCCTCCGCAAGAAAAGGTTGATTTTTTCGTTTAATTACAAATTTCTTATCCGCTATGAATATTTACATGATCCTGAGCATCTTCTTTTTCCTGGCCTCTCTGGGTGGCTTATGGGGTATCTTCCGGAAGGCCGGAGAACCTGGTTGGAAAGTACTGATCCCTTTTTACAACTTCTATATCTGGCTAAAAATCATTAAAAAGCCTCTCTGGTGGTATATCTTCCTGCTGATACCGTTCATCAATGTGTTCATGGTTCTGCTGATGGTGGTGGAGCTGGCCAAATGCTTCGGGAAACACGGATTGCTCGGCCAGGCTGCCAGTGTCATCGTACCCTTTATCTATCTGCCTTACCTGGGTTTCTCGCCCAAAGAAAAATATCAGGATCCGACCAGGCAGGCCCCTGTCAAAAAGGGATTTATCAGGGAATGGGTCGATGCGATTATTTTTGCCGTCATCGCCGCCAGCATTATCCGCATATTCCTGATTGAAGCCTATACGATCCCCACCTCCTCCATGGAAAAATCACTCCTCATCGGGGATTACCTGTTCGTCAGCAAAGTCAGCTACGGCCCGAAAGTCCCCAACACACCCATCGCCTTTCCGTTTGTCCATCACACCCTGCCGCTGACCGAATCCACCCGGTCGTACGTCGAATGGATCTCTCTTCCCTATTACAGGTTTCCGGGGCTTACCCATGTAAAGAACATGGATGTCATCGTCTTCAATTATCCCGACGGGGATACCCTTTCCACCAAATTCCAGAGCAACATCAGCTATTACCAGCTGACCAGGCAATTCGGCCGCAACGAGGTGCTCAGCAATCCGCAAATGTTTGGCGAAATCATCACCCGTCCGGTCGATAAGCGCGAAAACTTCATCAAAAGATGTATCGGTATCCCCGGCGACACGGTCAGGATCGTCGACAGTAAGGTTTTCATCAACGGCCGGGAAGAACAAAATCCGGGCAACCTGCAGTTTAAATATATCGTGAAGACCGACGGTAATCCGATCAACCTGAAAAACCTCTCAAAACTGGATATCACCGAATCGCCTGAAACCGATAACCAGAATACCTGGATCATCACAATGACACCGGAAGCAGCCGGAAAGATCAAACAATTCTCCAATATCCTTTCCGTTGAACCGATGATCATTCCCGCAGGGATCAGAGATCCGAACCTCTTTCCCTTTGATACCGCCTTCCGTTGGAATGTGGATAATTACGGACCCGTCATGGTTCCGGGCAAAGGCATGACGGTCGAACTCAATGCCGGCAATATCAGTTTCTACCGCAGGATAATCACCCTGTTCGAAGGCCACCAGCTCGACGAGACGGATGGCAGGTTTTTTATCGACGGCAAAGAGACCACAAGCTATACCTTCGATATGGATTACTACTGGGCCATGGGCGACAACAGGCACAACTCGGCTGATTCGCGATACTGGGGCTTTGTGCCTGAAGACCACCTGGTGGGTAAGGCAGTGTTTGTATGGCTGTCGCTCGACAGTCAGAAAAGTCTGCTTGATGGTAAAATCCGCTGGAATAAATTATTAAGAATCATAAAATAAGTACATTTGATCACCAATCACAAACAATCCGGAAAATGAAAAAATCAACGCTATTCTCCCTTCTGCTTGTTTTCACCATCATATCGGGGCTGACCACCCTGCAGGCAGGCAAACCTTTCGAGGGGATCATTACTTTCAAAATCTCTTATCCCGACACCCGCTTCACGGAGAGCCAGATGGCCATGTTCCCGAAGATCTTTACCATCACGATCAAGGGGGGGAAAGCCAGGACCGACCTTCAGATGAGCATGGGAAACCAGTCGGTGATCATTGATTATACGAATAAGTCAAGGGTCTCGCTGATCAATATGATGGGGCAGAAATATGCCATCAAGGAAACAACTCAGGAGATTGAGACCGAGCTGGCAGAACAGCCAAAACCCACCGTGGAGTACACCGCAGAGACCAAAACGATCGCCGGCTACACCTGTAAAAAAGCAATAGTTATCGTGGAGGAAGACGGTCAGAAAACAAGCTACGAGGTGTTCTTTACCGAGGAGCTTGAGTCACAGAATGTAAATTTCGACGATCCACTTTACCGAGACATTAAAGGCGTCATGCTGGAGTTCAGCATGAAAGCACAGCAGGAATTCAACATGAAGTTCACTGCTACGGCCGTGGAGAAGAAAAGTATCCCCGCGAAGGAATTTGAGATTCCGGCTGATTATATCCTTACAACCAAAGAGGAACTGAAGAGCAAATTCGGCGGCGGAATGTAACAGCGTCCATGGCAAAACCTGGCAATCCCTTACGGTCAAATACTTTCAGGGAAGAGCCTTCTCCGGCTCCTGCCCCAGAACAGGATCATACCCCTGCAGCACGGAAAGTACCCCGCGCCAGGAAGGCAAAACCGCCTGACAAGAAAAAACCGGCCCGCGAAAAAAGGATTCCCACTGAACGGGAGATTGCAAAAAAGGAGCGGAGATACAGGGTTCTGGGTCTGTTTTTCCTGATCGCCGGGACATACCTGCTCCTCTCCTTTGCATCCTACCTGATCAACTGGAAAGCTGATTTTCACTTTACCGACACCATTTTCAAACATTTTACATTCGGTTTTCTGATCGACAACAGCAATCCTGTGGAGAACCTGATGGGGAAACTGGGAGCCGTCACGGGGTACATCTTTATCACCCGTTGGTTTGGGATTGCCTCCTTCCTGTTCGCCCTGATCCTTATTCACGCCGGCTTGAATCTGTTCCTTCACATCACGCTGATACCCCTGCTCCGGTCGGTGGAATTTGCCTTTTACGGGATCCTCTGGATACCGGTCTTCCTGTCGGTCATCCTGCCCGGTCACGACCTTCTTTCGGGGGCCTATGGATTCCAGATGAACCTCTGGCTCTATGAATACCTTGGCTATTCGGGGATGATCCTGCTGCTGCTCTTCACCGGGCTGAGCTTCCTGATCCTGACTTTCGACATCCCCTTCCGCTGGATGAAAAAGAAAAAAGAGATTCTGATCGGGATCTCTGAACCTGGTGATCATACCGAGGAGGCCGATTCTGACAATGAACCCGTCGCACCGGAGACAGTAAACAATTTTTCCAACAGGCTGATCGAGCCGGAAATATCACAGGAAGTGGATCTGACGCTTCCTGATCCCGTTGTCGCAACCGTACCTCCCGATCCGGAATCCAAACCAACCATTGAACTCCAGATCGAACAGCGTGTGGAAGAGGTTGTACCGGACGGGAAGGATGTTACCCGTCAGGGCCTCGACACCCTGTACGATCCGACCCTTGATCTCCCAAGCTACCAGTTCCCCCCTCTGGAACTGCTGAAGGATTATTCCAGCGACGGAGGCATCGTTCACAAAGAAGAACTCGAAGCCAACAAGGACAGGATCGTCCAGACCCTTTCGCACTACGACATCAGGATCCAGAAAATCAAGGCAACCATCGGCCCTGCAGTCACCTTGTACGAGATCGTGCCGGAGGCAGGGATCCGTATCTCCCGGATCAAAAACCTGGAGGACGATATCGCCCTGAGCCTTTCAGCGCTGGGGATCCGGATCATAGCACCCATCCCGGGAAAAGGAACGATCGGCATTGAGGTGCCCAACCAGCATCCGGAGATCGTATCCATCAAATCACTGCTTGGCTCGGATAAATTCCGGACGACGCCCTATGAACTTCCTTTTGTACTCGGAAAAACCATCTCAAACGAAACCTTCATAGCCGACCTTACCCGCATGCCGCACCTTCTGATGGCAGGCGCCACCGGACAGGGTAAATCCGTGGGGCTCAACAACATCATTACTTCATTGCTCTACAGGAAGCATCCTTCTACGGTCAAATTTATCCTGATCGATCCGAAAAAAGTAGAACTCACCCTCTATTCAAAGATCGAACGGCACTACCTCGCCAAGCTTCCCGATTCAGATGAGGCGATCATCACCGATACCAAAAAGGTCATCCGCACCCTGAATTCCCTCAATATTGAAATGGACAGCAGGTATGACCTGCTCCGTGACGCACAGGTCAGGAATATCAAGGAGTACAATGAAAAGTTCGTCAACCGTAAACTCAATCCCAACGACGGGCACCATTTCCTGCCTTACCTCGTGCTTGTCATCGATGAATTCGCCGACCTTATCATGACGGCAGGCCGGGAGATCGAAACACCTCTTACCAGGCTTGCCCAGCTTGCCCGTGCAACGGGCATCCATCTGGTGATTGCAACACAGCGGCCCTCGGTCAATATCATTACGGGAACCATCAAAGCCAATTTCCCGGCCAGGATCGCGTTCAGGGTGATCTCCAAGATCGACTCGCGTACCATCCTCGACAGCTCCGGGGCTGACCAGCTGATCGGAAGAGGCGACATGCTGCTGTCGACCGGCAGCGACCTGATCCGCCTGCAATGCGCCTTTGTGGATACGCCGGAGATCGACCGGGTCACCGAGTTCATCGGTTCCCAGAGAGGGTATTCCGAAGCATTTCCGCTTCCCGAATATTATGATGAGGAATCCGGTCCTCCCAGGGAGATCGATCCGGATGAAAGGGATGAGTTTTTTTCCGAAGCCGCCCGGCTGGTGGTACAGCACCAGCATGGCTCCACCTCCCTGATCCAGCGTAAACTGAAGCTCGGTTATAACCGGGCCGGACGGATCATCGACCAGCTTGAAGCTGCAGGTATTG
>CAYWHQ010000063.1:0-10334 GCA_964457665.1 uncultured Prolixibacteraceae bacterium
TTTCCTATTATCCTTCCTCAAGGGCCAACGCATTTCATATACGGTGCATCAGGGACTGAAAGGGAAACAACCCATGTGTCCTGTCACTATATTTCGTATTTTTGGATTTTGGTTTCCAAAATGAAAAGGTTCTGGTCATCTGTCTTTATATTAATACTGCTGGTACCTGAAATAAGTGGGCAGCTCACCGTCACCGAGGGGTCGGCGATGAACCTGACACCGCACCAATTGGTTCAGCAGTGGTTGATCGGATCAGGGCTTACCGTTACCAATGCCACATTCAACGGATCGTCCGACACCATCAGCTCCAACCAGATCGGAACTTTTGTTGCCGCAGGTACTGCTGGCGATCAACTCGGCCTGGGCTCCGGGGTGCTGATGACGAGTGGCCAGGCTTCCCTGGCGATCGGGCCGAATAGCAGCTCCGGCGCCGGGCTCAACACCAACGGAGGGGGAGATCCTGACCTGACAGCGATTGCCGGAAACAATACCTGGGATAAATGCATCATTGAATTTGATTTTGTTCCATTGTATGACACCCTCCGGTTCAGGTATGTATTTGCCTCGGATGAGTTTTATAATTATTGTAATCAGATCAACGATGCTTTCGGATTTTTTCTCAGCGGGCCTGGCATCACGGGACCATATACCAACAATGCGGTCAATATTGCGCTGATGCCGAATACGTCCAATCCGGTGACGATAAATAATGTATGCAATGACAATTCCAGTAACTGGTGCAATGAACCCGGAAATCCCACTTCACTTCAGAATTGTTCTGAAGCATCGGGTGTATATTTTGAATACGATGCCCTGACGTATGTTTTTGTCGCGACCTATGTCCTGATCCCCTGCTCCACCTATCATATCAAGCTGGCCATCGGTGATGCCGCGGACCATATTCTGGATTCGGGTGTATTTCTGGAGAAAAACAGTTTTCTGGCGGTTGGATTGACTGTTCAGAACTCCTTCACGGTTCCGTCAGTAGGTAATTTTGCTGTAGAAGGATGTTCGGAGGCAGTCGTTTCCTTTGTTTTGCCCAATCCTGCCCCCACCCCATACACCATAAACTACACGATCGGCGGTACCGCCACGAACGGGGTAGATTACACGACCATACCCAATTCCATCACCATCCCATCCGGGGAGGACAGCGCTGCCATCGTGATCACTCCATTTTTCGACGGCATACCGGAGGGTGATGAAACCGTTGTGCTTGGCATAGACCAGCCCAGTTGCACCGGTGGCAACATTTTATATGACACGATCTATATCCGCGACAACAGTACGCTGGTCGCTTTTGCAGGTTCGGACGACACCATCTGCCTGGGCGACACGGTGACGTTGAGTGCTTTGGCTACAGGAGGAGCATCGCCATATGGTTATCAATGGAATGTAGGAGCAGCACACCTTCAGACCGTCCAGTATGTACCCACCTCTCCCGGCGAGTGGTTTTTCAACGTACTGGTCAGTGACGGATGCGGTCAGACCGACCGCGACACCCTGATGATCTACGTGAAAGCACTGCCATATCTCACAAACACTCCCTCCTCCGCCACAATCTGCAGCGGAGAGACCTCCCAGATCATCCTGCAATCAACCTTTCCGGGAGCCACTTATACCTGGACAGCTCAAAACCCTTCAGGCACTCTTACCGGCATCGGGCCCGGCGCCGGAGGCGTTATCAGCCAGACGCCTGGAAATCCGCTTTTAACATGGGATTCGGTGCTTTACCATATCACTCCCTTTTTCAATGGATGTGCAGGGCCGGATTCTGTATTCAAACTGTATGTCAAACCTCTGCCTTCCGTAACCTTTCCCGGTGCCGGAAGCGCCCTGTGCAGCGGACAAACAACAACCATTTCCATGACAGCCGATATCGCGGGATCCGCCATTTCCTGGTCTTCGGTCTGCAGCAATCCCCAGATCTCGGGGTATGGTGCCGGTACCGGAAATCTGATCAGCGAAACGCTTATCAATACCAGCCCTCTATCCGACACGGTTTTCTATACTGCCTCCGCAACCGCAGCAGGATGCACAGGCCCCGACTCAATGTATTTTGTAGTGGTAAATCCTGTGCCTGTTGTTGAGACCAACCCGATGACCGACACCCTCTGCTCGGAGGAGTTTACCCAGATCATCCTCACTGCAAGTTGTCCCGGTGTCAGCTACGACTGGACTGCCACGCAGGTCGCCGGTAATGTCACCGGTTATGCCGGCGGATCCGGACCAGCCATTATCCAGCAACTGGCAAATCAACTGCCAACCGACGGATCAGTCCACTATACCATTACACCATATACCCTTTCCTGTGCCGGCAATGATACCGTATATACAGTTTTGGTAAAGCCTGCCCCTGCGCTTCTGAATACACCTTTGAGAGATACCATTTGCAACCTGGCTTCCACAAACCTTACGCTTTTACCGGATGTAACCGGCGCAACCTTTTCCTGGACCTGTGTGCAGTTGTCGGGCCTGATCACAGGCTGGAGCGGGAGCGCTGCCCCCTCGGTTCTGATTGATCAGCAACTCACCAATGCCGGGTTTCAAAGGGACTCTGTCACCTACCTCATCACCCCTCAGGCCGCAGGATGCAGTGGTGAAGTTTACCCATTTGTCTTTCATGTTTTTCCGACACCTGACCTGACGATCACTCCGCCAAATCAGTCCATCTGTTCCGGAGAATCAACCAGTCTGGCGCTCTCCTCGCAGGTTGCAGGCACATCCTTCACCTGGACCTCCCTTGCGGGACCAGATATCGCAGGCAATACGAACGGCAATGGCAACCTTATTACCGATACACTGATAAATCTGGGCACTCTCATCGAAACGGTTCTATATTCCGTCACACCTGTTGCAAACAGTTGCCCCCCCGGAACCACCTCACCGGTTACCGTTACGGTCAGACCTGTTCCGGTCATCACGAACACTCAGACGGCATTTTTCCAATGTAACCAATCCACCACGAATATCGCATTGCAGAATAACCTTACCTATCCTGTAACTTACGGATGGAAAGCGACCGGAAGCTCCGGGATGATTTCTGGTTTTTCAGACGGTTCGGGACCGGTCATTGCACAAACCCTTATAAATTCAGCCACCACCGACCAGCAGGTATATTACAAAGCAGCGCCTTTCTCCAACGGCTGCACCGGTGATTCTCTGCTTTTTACGGTGACTGTCAGGCCTACCCCCGACATAGCTCCGGTTCCCGCCGAACTGTCTGTCTGTTCCGGTGAGCAGGCCATTATTCAACTTACCTCGCAGGTTACCGGAACGGAGTTTTCCTGGACAGCCTCAGCAAATAAACCAGGTTTGTCCGGTTTCAGCGGAGGGACCGGAAGCCAGATCATCCAGACTGTTTATACAAGTGAATACGCTCCGGGCATCATCACCTATCAGATAACTCCCTCCTATCAGAGCTGCACCGGCCCGGCCGGAATGGCCAGGATTACGGTGCGTCCTGTCCCGGAAGTGTCACTGGCAGCATGTATCGACACGATTACGACTACCAATGCCCGGCCGGTCTATCTTAGAGGAGGTATCCCGGCGGGAGGCTCATGGTACGGACCAGGAATTTCGGGAAGGACTTTCGATCCGGCAGTTGCCGGTGCCGGGACACATGAAATCCGGTATACCTATGTGAACACATTCGGATGCCAGGATTCCTCCACCAGAATGATCAGAGTGATGACGCCACCTCCCTTCATCTGTGGAGACACGCTGCAAGATCCCCGGGACCAGAAAAGATATCCTACAATCGCCATCGGCTCCCAATGCTGGATGGCTTCGAACCTGAATTTTGGTCAGAACGTGAGTGCCTCGATGAATCAGCGCGACAACTGCATCCCCGAGAAATTTTGTTTCAACGACAACCCGGATCACTGCGATCAGTTCGGAGGCCTTTATCAATGGGATGAGATCATGTTGTACCGGACCGCAGAGGGAACCCAGGGCATCTGCCCGCCGGGATGGCATATTCCATCAGAAAATGAATGGCTGCAGATGTTTACCACCTTCCCTCCCTATTACAGCGGAGGCGCCGGGGCGGCTTTGAAGTATACAGGGTTCTCGGGATTCAACGCATTCACGGAAGGTTTAAGGTTCAATAATTCCACCTGGAGATTCAGTGCAAATGATCCTGCTTTAAGGTCTGCTGCATTCTGGACCTCCACCCTCCGGGGTTCCGGAAAAGCGCTGGCCCACGCGTTGAGCGAAGTGGTTGCCGACACTGAATACAGCCCAAGCGTGAGCACCTATCCCGCATCCAGAAACCAGGGGTTTTACCTGAGGTGTATCAAAGACTAGATAAAACAATGAAACTCGACTTCTACCAGGTAGATGCCTTTGCCCGGCATCTTTTCACAGGCAATCCTGCCGGAGTGGTACCCCTGCTTTCGTGGCTGCCCGATGTGACCATGCAGCAGATCGCCATGGAAAACAATCTGGCGGAGACTGCCTTTTTTATTCCTTCCGGAGATCACTTCCACATCCGCTGGTTTACACCGGCCGTAGAGGTGGATCTGTGCGGGCATGCCACTCTTGCAACTGCCCATGTTCTTTTCACCCACCTGGGTCTTCCGGGTGACAACGTGTCGTTCTTATCGAGGAGCGGTCTTCTGAATGTCGCCCGCAACGGGGAGGAGCTTACCCTTGATTTCCCGGCTGATGTTTTATCCTCCGTGCATGAATTCCCGGAACTGATCCGTTCACTGAAGGTCAATCCCGTTGAAATCCTGAAAGGAAAAACCGATTATATGGTGGTCGTAGCCACAGTGGAAGAGGTTCTTAATACTGCACCTGATCTTTTATCCCTATCGAAAATCCCGTGCCGGGGGGTTATTGTCACCGCAAAAGGAGAGGATACCGATTTCGTTTCCAGATTCTTTGCTCCGCAATCAGGAGTGAACGAGGATCCGGTGACAGGATCCGCCCACACCACACTCACCCCATACTGGTCGGATAAACTAGGAAAAAAGGAACTGACTGCCATGCAATTATCGGCCCGAAAAGGATGGTTGCATTGCATGATGGCAGGATCCAGGGTAAAGATCAGCGGAAAAGCAATGACATTCCTTCACGGAGAAATTCATCTCTGAGTCAGATCAGGCTCCGCAGTTACTCTCTGCGGTTCTGCAGCAATCGATTGCAGGAAAAGCGGCCATTTTTTTATTCCCGGGCAACCGTTTTACCATCAACCGATCCTTAAAATAATGTTTTGCGTATCTTTATTCCCGATTTAACTCCCAGAAACTGGATCATGAAACGACTCCTGCTCACCGGTCTGATGCTTACAGGAAGCGTTTTTTGTTTCGCAGAAGGAACCAAACAGATACTTCTGAACGATGCCGGCCACGGGAAGATCCAGGTCATGCCTAACTTCAACCAGTTTGCCTGGTATTCCAGCGCAGGTGTGTCTGCAGATCCGGATTACCGGCTTCATATACACATTTCAAATGTTGGTGAAAAGATCTACTTCGGATTCGGACTGACCCTGGACAATAATGACAACACTGTCACCGATGTGACGTACAGGCTGAAGGACCCGTCGGGTAACATCGTCCTGGGTCCAAACCCGGTTCCACAGATCGGTATGGGATTTATTTCCACATTCAACCAGGCTGTGGCAGGCCCTTCGGCCATTGCAGGCGCTTCGGGATATAACGCGATTTTATATACCGCCACCACCACCGGTGATTATTTTATGGAATTTAATTTCCCGACCGGCTGGCCTACCGGTCATGACCGGACCAAGTTTAAATATTTCGATATTACCGTGGCCTCGGCCACCAACCAGGTGAGGGACGGCCGGGTCTGGTCTAAAGCATGGCAGATGACCGCCGATGACCAGGCTCCCCCTGCCGGTGAATACACTTTCTGGGGTAAACTATTTGCCTATTCCGACGACGGGATTGTCACCTCGATCAATTTCAACGGGATGGAGCCCTTTGTGTTCACCGTCTCCTGTAATCCCTGGGGATGCTATAACACCGGCAATTTTATCAACGATCGCCGGTCAGTAAACGGGAACCACACCCTGCCGAAATACAAAATATTTCTGAACAACCCTGATATCACGGCCTATCCGACCGGCGTTTTGGGAGCGATTATTCCCCCTGTGACCGTGGTTCCCAACTGCAACGGAACGGCCGTGATCAACATCAATGTATCCAAGGCCGGCAACCTTGACCTCCTGCTCGACATCAATCCCGCTCCGGGCGTTCAACCGGAGGATGTTCAGTTATCCGCAGCTGCCGTGGCCGGCAATAATGCCGTGAGCTGGAATGGACTGAACGGTCTGGGGCAGCAGGTTCCAAACGGAACAGTCTTCAATATCGTGATCACATACATCAACGGGCTTACAAACCTGCCTATTTACGACGTGGAACAGAATCCCGGCGGTTTTGTCATCGAACTGGTGAGACCTGCCGGTCCCATCCCGCCGGTCTTCTGGGATGACATCCTGGTTGGTGGCAGTCAGAATTTTACCGGCTGCACCTCTACGCCTCCGTCCGGCGGATGCCATATCTTCTCTGGCGACAGCAAAAGCATGAATACCTGGTGGTATGCAGTTACCTCAACCTATACACCGGTTAGTTTCACCCAGCTGAGGGTACCGAATCCTCCCGGACCTGTCAATGGCACCGCCCTGGTATGTCCCGGCTCAACAGGCCATGTCTACTGGATCAACAAGGAACCAAACTCCACAGGATATGTGTGGGGATATTCCGGGACCGGGGCTACCATTATCCAGATCAACGATACTACCGTTTCCGTCAGTTATGCAACCAATGCCACATCCGGGAACCTGACCGTCAGCGGAAACAACACCCAGTGCGGACAGGGGATTCCCCAGACCAAAGCCATCACAGTCGCCACGCCCCCTCCGGTATCACTTACCCCGTTCACGCCGGTTTGCATCAACACACCTCCCTTCCCGCTGACCGGGGGAACCCCGGCCGGAGGAACTTACTGGGCAGGGGGTATCGCCATAACCACTTTCGATCCTGCAGCACAGGGTACAGGCTCACATATGATCACCTATACTTATACCGACCCGGTTACGACCTGTTCCGGTTCGGATCAGAAACCAATCATTGTCAACCCATTACCATTGGTTACCCTGGATAACCTGGCCCCTGTATGCATTGATCATGCCCCCTTTCCTCTCACCGGAGGCAATCCGGCCAGAGGAACCTATTCGGGACCGGGAGTCTCGGGAGGTAATCTGTTTGACCCATCCGTAGCCGGCACCGGAACACATCTGATCACCTATACCTGCACAGATGCTTCAGGATGCACAAACTCCGCCGGAAATACGCTTCTGGTACACCCGCAGGCCGTTGTCACCCAGATCTCTTTCACACCCGTCTGCATCAATGCATCCCCGGTCGCACTCACGGGTGGAACCCCCGCGGGAGGCACCTATACCGGTCCCGGAGTTACCAACAATATATTTGATCCCTCTTCAGCAGGTGCAGGAACTCATACCCTTACCTACACGGCAACCGACCAGAACGGATGCAGCGGATCGACCACCGCGGATATCACAGTGAACCCTTTGCCCGGCATCCCGGGGCCCGTTACAGGTCCGGCAGGCTTGTGCCAGGGCGCCACACTGGTACCTTATAGCACCCCTCCCATCGCCAACGCTGCCTCCTACCTCTGGACCATGGATCCCGCTCCGGCAGGATCCTTCTCGGGAAACACCCCGGATGTGACCGTCAACTGGAATCCCGGATTCTCAGGCACAGTGCAGATTTATGTCAAAGGCCTCAACGGTTGCGGAGAAGGAGTGATCTCAATCCCCTTTCCGGTGACCGTTCACCCCGGACCCGAAGTCTCCTTCATACGCTGCTTCGATTCGGTCACCACCATCTCTGCACAACCTTTTATTCTGAAAGGAGCCACCCCTCTGGGAGGAACCTATTCGGGCGCTGGGGTGACCACCGGGATCTTTGACCCCGCTGCCGCCGGAACCGGAAATAAAAGTCTGACCTATTCCTATACCAATAGCACAGGCTGTTCCGCCTCTGCCGGCGCTGTTATCGTGGTGGTCAATCCCGGCGCCTGGAGCTGCGGCAGCCAACTCACCGATATCCGCAACGGGAAGAAATATCCCACTGTACAACTGGGAACCCAATGCTGGATGGCATCCAACCTGAACTATGGAACACAAATCATGGGTTCTTCAACCCAGCGTGATAACTGTATCCCTGAGAAATACTGTTTCGATGATCTCCCCGCACAATGTGACCAGGGCGCTGTGCTTTATCAGTGGGATGAACTGATGCAGTACATTACAACGCCCGGAACCCAGGGTATCTGCCCACCGGGATGGCATATCCCCACCGACAATGAATGGAATACGCTTTTTGCCTTTTATTTCAACAGCGGATACGCAGGAAGCCCGCTGAAAGAGACCGGTTTCTCCGGCTTTAATGCCCGGTTGACAGGGGTCAGGTTCCTCAATAAAGTGTTCAGCTTTCCCTCCTTCGCCACCCTTTTCTGGACCTCATCCCCTCACGGACCCGACAAGGCCTGGGCCCACGGGATGAACATCCATAACCCGAGCGTATCCCTCTACCCATCATCAAAAGCTAACGCTTTTTCGCTCCGCTGCCTGAAAGATTAAGCAACCAGAAGGGTCCGTACGGTGTCTTTCTTTAACTTTGTACGACCTTTTCTTCCCATGCACAGATCCCTGCTGATCCTCATCTGGTTTATCCTTCCGTTCTCACTGTTTGCACAGTCAAACGTGAACGACAGTTGCGAAACCTCCCTGCCATTCTGCGGTAACGGAATCTACCAGTATCCAGCCGGCATCAATTCGGGCAACGCCCAGTCAGGCCCATGCTATAACTGCCTTGGAAGCCAACCCAACCCGGCCTGGTACTATATGCAGGTAGGCGATCCGGGCAATATTTTTATCCATATGTCGTCAGAACCTATGGAAGATATCGACTTCATCTGCTGGGGACCCTTTACGTCGGCAACAGGACCTTGTAACGGAGGACTGACCTGCGATAAAGTGGTGGACTGCAGCTATTCCACATCCTTCGAGGAGGATTGCGAAATTTACAATGCCCAGGCAGGAGAATTCTACCTGCTGATGATCACCAACTTCTCCAACCAGGAGTGTTACGTCACGTTTTACCAGAATAACTGGGGTCAACCCGGCGCCGGAACCACCAACTGCAGTATCGTGGTGGAATGTTCCGTCGTTGCCCTGGATCCTCAGGCAAGTGTGTGCAATCCCGCAAGCAATACCTTCACGATCAGTGGCGCCATCGATTTCAGTAATCCACCGACCACCGGTACCCTTACCATCACCGACCAGACAACAATGCCCCCGGTATCTCAAACCTTTACGCCTCCCTTTGTCAGCCCACAGCCATATCAGCTTAACAACATCCCCTGCGACGGACTGACTCACAACCTTTATGCAGCCTTCTCCGACAGCGCAGGCTGCAACCTGACACAAACCGTGACCTCTCCGCAACCGGTTTATCCCACTGCCCAGATATACGGAGGCCGCACCATGTGCGGATACGACACCTCTTTTGCCAGCGTTTACATCTCCTTTACCGGCATGGCCCCCTTCAACTTCACCTACGCACTGAACGGCACTCCCCAATCGCCCGTTCTGAATTACAACGGTCCCTTCCCTTACACAATTATCACACAGACACCCGGTATGTATACCCTGGTCAACGTGAATAATGCCGTAGGAACCGGAACGGTATCCGGCAGCGCTACCGTCACCGTCAACCCACTGCCGGTCGTCACCCTTGATCCCTTCCCGGCTACCTGCCTGAACACTCCCCCCTTTCCCCTCGCGGGCGGCACACCCGCCGGAGGCAGCTACACCGGAACTGCCGTGACCGGAGGAATATTCACCCCATCCCTCGCCGGAACCGGTTCGCATGAAATCGTTTACCACTACACCGACGGCTTCGGATGTGCAGGTTCCGATACCGCCACCCTCATGGTCAAACCAACGCCATCGGTCACATTAACCAACCTCTATCCTGCAATCTGCAACGAAGATACCGCCCTGATCCTGATGCAGGCCAATCTGCCGGATAGCACCTTCTCCTGGACGGCTTCAGGATCGGGACCCCATATCACCGGATTTTCTTCAGGAACCGGCGATACCATCCGGCAACAACTGATCAATACAGGTAACATTACCGGAACCGTAATCTATTCAATTACTGCCCATTCCAACAGCTGTTCCGGAGATCCGCTGGATATTCCCGTTACCGTCTATCCCGTCCCCTATCTCACCAACCTCCCCCTCGACTCCAACATCTGCAACACCCAGAGCACCT
>CAYWHQ010000064.1:0-10334 GCA_964457665.1 uncultured Prolixibacteraceae bacterium
ATGGTCAAAACCATTGTTACCACTGCCCTGCTGAACGACATTGCCCGCGATTACAAACTTCATTGTTACGAGGTACTCACGGGCTTCAAATATATAGCCGACATTATCCGGCGCAAAGAGGGAACTGAGAAATTTATTATCGGAGGAGAGGAAAGTTACGGATACCTTATCGGGGATTTCGTGCGGGATAAGGACGCTGTCAGCGCCTGCGCGATGATCGCGGAAACCGCTGCCTGGATGGCAGGACAGGGTAAAAATCTATACGACCTGCTCGTTTCAATTTATCTGAAATACGGTTTCTATAAGGAGAGTCTGCTCTCCGTTACTAAAAAAGGAAAAGCAGGAGCCGAGGAAATTCAACGCATGATGGCAGGTTACAGATCCTCTCCACCCGAAATCATCAACCATTCGAAAGTGATACGGATACTGGATTACCAATACCGGACATCAAAAGATATTCGAAGCGGGGAGATCACTCCCATCGACCTCCCGGAATCCAATGTACTGCAATTTGTACTCGAGGACGGCAGCCTTATCAGCATCCGCCCATCGGGCACTGAACCGAAAATCAAGTTTTATTTCGGCGTCAGAACCACCTTGAAAGACGTGGATGCGCTCGGGAAAACCGAAACAGAGCTTGACAACAAAGTCAGGAATATTATTCTTTCACTGGGTTTATAAAGGCTTCCCGGTGATAACGGCTTTATGGCCGTTATTGTTCCTGTTTTCCGCCAATTCAGCCGCTCAGCAGGTGGATCTTTCCGATTCGGTTGCCAAACGGAAAACCGAGCGGTTCTATGATTCGGTATACCGGAAGATGGACCGTAACAGGATCACCCGGATGCTTTATCCCCTGGCATTCATCAAACCGTCGGCCGGTGCCACCGACAGTATATCAAACGTTCAGCCAAGCGAATCCCCCTACGACAGCCTGCAGGGAAAAATCGTCGGACGCATCCGGGTCATCACCCAGGATCCCTTTGGTACCAGCATATACGATACTACAGAAAATGCCTTGACAGAGGTCGGAAAATTTCTGAATAAACTGCATATCCGGACCATTCCCAATGTCATCCGAAGCATGCTCCTGTTCAGGCCGGGCGACACCCTGAACTCCTATTTGCTCAGCGACAACCTCAGGATCATTAAGGAACTGGGATTTATGGATGATGCAAAATACTCGTTCATGCCTGTCTCGCCCGGAAGCGATACCATGAATGTATGGATCATCACAAAGGATGTCTGGTCCATCGGGGCCGACATACCGGTAGTGACCACCAGAAGAGCTGTTATCAGGCTGTATGACGGAAACTTTCTCGGTCTTGGCGACCGGCTGCAGGTCAGTACGTCGGCTGAACTGAACAGAGCCCCCTTTATGCAAATCGACGGCGTTTCATACTTCTACAACAACATTGCCGGAAGCTTTGTTAACGCTTCAATCGCCTTCAGCCAGGACAACACCGGAACCCAGAGTGTAACGATGAACGCAAACAGAAGTTTTATTTCAATCAGAACGAAGTTCGCCGGCGGCACGGGTTTTTCGTGGAACCGCTATGCTTTTACCATAAACGATTCCGTTTATGACCTAAGCTGGTACAACGATTATGGGCTTTGGGCAGGCCGTTCCTTTCTGTTTAATGAAAAAAAATCTCCCTGGAGATTCGTCCTGACCCAGGGGTTTTATTTCAGAAACTATACCTCACGACCGTTGGTAACCATTGATACCAACCGGGGATTTTACAACTCAACACGCCTGCTTACCGGATTGGCGGTATCAAGAAATAATTATTACCTCGCCCATTATTTTTATGAGTTCGGAAAGGCAGAGAATATTCCGCACGGATATCTGATCCAGTGCACCTTCGGCCCTGATATTGTTGATTTTTATACCCGTTTCTATGTGGGGATCAGTATCTCAGGCGGCCTCTACCTTGAAAAGCTTGGTTATTTTTCGGCCTATTTTAAAAGCAGTATCCTGATCCGGAAAAATTCATTTGAGGATGGCACATGTAAGATAAACCTGCACTATTTTACTCCGCTATACACCTTTGCACGACAACGCTATAAAATCAGAATCCAGTTCACAGGCGATTACCGGACAGGTTTTAATCTGAGAAACAACAACCCCGACTATATCGACCTGACCAACCTGCTCAACATCCATAAAGTGAATGAACAGAACCCTTATCTCGTTCAACAGGCCATGGCTATCAGTATCATTCCGGTGCTTTTCACCCCATGGAACCTATATGGCTTTAAATTTGCCCTGCTGGCCCGTTACCAGGGATCGCTCTTCTCGAAGGAGAACATACCACTTATCCGTTCAGGATATCTTTCATCCCTGTCGGTCGGGTTGATCATCAAGAACGATAATCTGATCTTTCCATCCTTTATGATCGGGGGAATATTTTATCTCAATGCGCCGGGGATCAACCAGTTTCAACCGATCGTCGGCGCTGTGCCCAACTATTCGGGATATGACTTCAACGTGGTTGCACCCTATGAAGAGACCCTCGGGAACTGAGCGATGCGACGAAAGCCCTTCACAGGAATGATTCAGCCATCGGATGAAATACATACCTTTGCGTCGAATTTCAGGACAATGACAGAAATTAATTCGCATCACGAAAACGATCCGGTAGCATCGCGTAAAGTACTGGAAATGCTTACCATTGCCAATGAATTTTGCCTCTTCATGGAGAAATCTGCGGAGCGGACACGCGACGAATTATTGCAGTTCCTGCAGAAAATCTGCCCACTGATTTATCTAAAGGCTTCGCTTCTTCCCGATATCACCGTGTCGGATGAGGAGGCGGTTCAGCACTATGTCACGGAGGAACAATGGGAGGAGCTGTTCAATCTGCTCAGGAATAAGTTCGGAGACGTAGATGAATTTTTCGCCATCGACCATCATGAACACAGCCATCATGATCCTGTCAAGGCCAGCATATCGGAACATATTACCGATATATACCAGGACATGAAGGACTTTGTTCTTTTATACCAGAATCCCTTACGGCCATTCAGGGAAAATGCCGTGTTGGAACTCAAACACCTGTTCGAAACAAGAACGGGCTTCAGGCTTGTTAATCTGATGCAGATTATCCATTACCTGATCTCGGCACCTGCCGGAAATTGTAATTTTGATGAATGATCCGTCATTTTAGTATTTTTGCAAAAAAAGGAACATGATCGACCGGAAAAAGTTTGACGAAAACTTTCAGTTTTTTGAGAAAGATGTAATCATTGAGATCATAAACATTTTCGACAATGAATATGATGAAAGGTTTGATACGCTGACCAGGAACATCGCAGAAAATGATTTTGACAAATTAAAATTCAATGCGCACAGCCTGAAAGGGGTGGTTGCCAATTTCATGGATCCTGAAGTGATCCGTTTGTCGCAGCGGTTCGATGAAATGGCCAAAAACAGAGAATCAAACGGCCTCCTGCCGCTCTTTGAAGAACTGAAACAACACGCAGCCGCCCTTCGGGATGAACTCCTGAAGATCCGGGAAGAACTCAATTCCCTTTCCTGACGGCGTCCAGACGGTTTAGCCCTTCCACTGCCTTTTCATAGTTAACCTTCACTTTGAGAGTCATCCTATAGTCGGCCTCAGCCCTCTGATGGTCGCCCATCAGTTCATATGAAAGCCCCCGGTTATACCATGCTTCGTAATAAGACGAATCCCTCCGGAGCGCTTTGGTAAAAAAGCCGGCAGCAGTGGGAAAATCCTTTAAGAAGACCAGATAAATATAACCGGTATTATAGGGCGCCGCAGCAAGGGTGGTATCCACCGTTGCAAGGTTTCCGTAAGTTGAAATGGCCTTTTCGAATTGCTCCGTCTCCTGGTAATACATACCCAGCATATACAGGGCTTCGCGGCTTCCCGGGCGGACATTGAGTGCATTTTTGAGGTATGATTCTGTCAGAGGGTCCTTCCGTAGGGAATAGAGTTCAGCAAGCTGCAGATAGGCATCGTAATACTGCTGATTCTGCCCTGTTGCTTTCATCAGTTCGTTAACGGCAGCCGAAGTATCGCCGGTTTCAAGCAATGCAACGGCACGGAGATAATATGCCGGAGGGTTGTAGTCGTCCAGTTCCAGCAGTGTACGTAATGTTTGAAAGGTCTTCGGGTAATCACGCAGGATCAGGTTTAGCTTTGCCTTCTTGAGCAAAGCCTTTCCGCTGGAAGGGCGTATCGATAGGGCTCTGTCGAGCGACTCGCTGCATTTTTGCGGTTGTCCCATCAGCAAATAGATATCCGAAAGAATAATATAGTACTCTTCGTTCTTGTTGTCCAGGGAGATTGCCTGATTGAGATCGCTGATGGCCTTCTCCATCTGTTGCTCCCCGAGCAACAGCAGGGCTCTGCGGGCATACAGCTCCGGGTTGGTACCTTTTCTGCCAATCTCCTTGTCCAGGGCAGCAATCGCACTCCTCACGGAATCGGCCCTGGAGGTCTCTCCCTGTTCCCTGGCAGCCGGATGGCAGGCCCACACGGCAGCCACAAACAACATCAGCCATAAATGCCGGACCATCATCACTGGATTTTGAGTGATTCCATGATCTTTGCCTCCAGCTCGTCAGCCAATTCGGGATTGTCGGTTAGTATCCTTTTCACGGCGTCCCTCCCCTGCCCGAGTTTAGTGTCGCCATAACTGAACCACGATCCGCTCTTCTTGATCACGTTGAGTTCGGTGGCGAGATCAATGATCTCAAAACCTTTGGAAATACCCTCCCCGAATATGATATCGAACTCTGCTTTCCGGAAAGGCGGCGCCAGCTTATTCTTCACCACTTTCACCTTGACACGGTTGCCAACCGCCTCCTCCCCCTCCTTCAACTGGTTCTGTTTACGGATATCAAGCCGCACCGAGGCATAGAATTTCAGTGCATTTCCACCTGTTGTGGTCTCGGGATTCCCAAACATTACCCCGATCTTTTCCCTGAGCTGGTTGATAAAGATGCAGCAGGTTGAGGTCTTGCTGATGGTAGAGGTCAGTTTACGGAGGGCCTGGCTCATCAACCTGGCCTGCAGGCCTACCTTTGCGTCGCCCATCTCTCCCTCAATCTCGCTCCTCGGAGTCAGGGCAGCCACCGAGTCAATCACTATGATATCAATCGCTCCTGAACGGATCAGATTCTCGGTGATCTCAAGGGCCTGTTCTCCGTTATCGGGTTGCGAAACCAGCAGATCCTCGATATTGACACCCAGCTTCTGCGCATAAAACCTGTCGAAGGCATGCTCAGCATCAATAAAGGCGGCGATCCCTCCTGCTTTCTGGGCTTCTGCGATGGCATGAATGGCCAGGGTGGTCTTCCCCGATGATTCCGGACCAAAGATCTCGATGACCCTGCCGCGGGGCAATCCCCCGATACCCAGTGCAGCGTTCAACCCGATAGAGCCGGTCGGGATCACCTCCACCGACTCGATGGCACTGTCGCCCAACCTCATTATGGTACCTTTCCCATAGGTTTTCTCCAGCTTGTCAAGCGTAAGCTGTAATGCTTTAACCTTTTCCTTGTTCACTTCCGACATTTGATTACTCCTTTCTTTTGTTGCGGAACATCCCGCTGCTGTTAAACTCCTGTCTCCCGGAGGATCTGGCCCGCATGATCTTTTGTATCTACCTTTTCAATGATGGCTTCAATGATTCCTTCGGCCGAAATGACGAAGGTCTTCCGGAGGATCCCTTCGTACTCCTTGCCATACATCTTCTTCATACCCCATGCACCATAATCCCGGAGGATCTTTTTTGCTTTATCCGGAATAAGGGTAAAAGGTAACGCATATTTTGAAATAAATTTTTGGTGCGAATGGGCATCGTCGGCGCTCACACCCACGATCCTGAATCCTTTCTCTTTGAGAACATGATAGTTATCTCTCAGATTACAAGCCTCAGCTGTACAACCCGGGGTATCATCCTTGGGATAAAAATAGAGGATCAGCCGGGATCCTCTGAAATCTCCCAGGGATACGGATCGGCCTTCATGATCCACGGCGCTGAAATCGGGCGCAGGATCTCCTATGCATGGTTGCTTCATGGTTTTTCCCTTATTTGATTGATTGACACACAAATAATTGGTATTCCGAGGCATCGGAAACCAGATTTTGTAACTCAAACAAATGTAACCAAACCTCGCAGATAATGATGCGCAGGCGAATCCGATTTATCAACAATCATTCAACCCGAATATCCGGCCATGAAGCCCTCATTTCAGACAACGTTTCGCTTTGCAGCATACCTGCAGTAAATTCTGATACCGCATTCGTGACATTTGGGCTTGCGGGCCTGACATACATAACGCCCGTGAAGGATCAGCCAGTGATGGGCCAGGGGGATCAGATGTTCCGGAATGTGTTCAACCAGCTGCTTCTCCGTCTGAACAGGATTCCTTGCCCTCCATGTAAGACCGATCCTGGCGGCTACCCGGTGAACATGGGTATCTACCGCCATAGCGGGTTTACTGAACAGAACTGAAGCCAGAACATTGGCGGTTTTCCGACCCACGCCCGGCAGGGTCTGCAATTCATCAACCGATGAAGGCATAATGCCGTTAAACTTTTCCATCAGAACCCGGGCCATGCCGATCAGGTTCTTTGTTTTATTATTCGGATAGGAGCAGGAACTGATGAGACTGAACACCTCTTGCTGCTCACCGGAAGCCAGACTTGCTGCATCGGGATACCTGTTGAAAAATGCCGGAGTGATCATATTTACCCGCTTATCTGTACATTGTGCCGAAAGGATAACGGCTACAGCAAGCTGATAAGGATCACGATATTTAAGCTCCGTGTCAGCTTCCGGCATGTTTTCCAGAAACCATGTGATCACTTTCCTGAACCTTTCTGATCTTTTCATCATCGTTGATTTCCTGGTTCTTTAACACGAAATGTATTGATTATCAATCTATCAAATGAGATAAAAGGTCAAAATTACGAAATCTTCAGAATCGAGTATATTTGCCGTGAACCACCCACCCACGATAACCGGCGATCATGAATTCCAGCCAGCATTTCGACATTCTCATTGCCGGAGCAGGTCCTGCCGGTTGCACCCTGGCCATCAGGCTTGCAGGATCTGGCTATTCAGTGGGGCTCATTGAAAAAGACCTTCTGCCCGGAAGCAAGATCTGTGGCGATGCCCTGAGCGGCCAGGTTGTCAACATTCTCAACCGGCTGCCTGCCGGCATCTGCCAGCGGTTTATGGAAGAGGTCCCGAAAATCCCTTCAGGAGGCATTCTGTTCACCGCTCCGTCACTCCGGCAGGCAGCCATTCCTTTTTATGATGCCGGTGGTTATGTTTGCAGAAGACGCGATTTTGATCAATTTTTACGTGAAGAGGCGGAGAAAGGCGACGGGATCACGCAAATATGCGGTGTCGCCATCACCGACGTACGGGAATCGGGCGGGCGGTGGATTGTCCGGACCGACAGCGGTGAATTTTCTGCCCGGCTTCTTGCGGCAGCCGATGGGGTACACTCGCTGATCCGCCGAAAACTTTTCCCCGGAACGGAGAAACAGATGACCTACTGTCTGGGTATCAGGGGATACTTCAAAGGTGTCGGTGAGTTCCATCCCGGTAATTTCATCGAACTTCATTTTCTGAAAGAGACCCTCCCCGGCTATCTCTGGATATTTCCCGGCCCGGACGGAACTGCCAATGTGGGCCTGGGAATATTGCAGTCGCAGGTGCGGAGAAACAAGCTTGTTCTTTCCGAAATATTCGAAACGATTGTGACAAAATATCCATTCCTTGCCCGTAGATTCAGGCAGGCAACCCGGCAGGGAAAGTTCGGAGCACACCCGCTGCCGCTCGCCACCTCCATCCGGACTATCTCCCGCGAACGCTGTATCCTGCTGGGCGATGCAGCAGGCCTTGTCGATCCCTTCACCGGAGAGGGCATCGGCTTCGCCATGGCCAGCGCCGAAACGGCAGCCCGGGTCCTTCTGAATTCCGGACGCCGGGATTTTCAGGGATTCTCCGGAGCCTATCAGGATGCAATCCGCAAAAGAATGCAAAAAGAATTCACAATCAGTAAATGGATGCAGCGACTGGCCAGGGTCCCCGGTATGATAAACCTGGTGATCGGGAAGGCATCCTCCCATGAACATTTCAGGAATTTACTTTCGGAAATGTACGTGAACGAAAAAAACCGCTCCCTGCTTACCCGGCCTGATTTTTACCTGAAAATCCTGACAAGGTATTAGTTGGTGCGCCGGGCAATAAGGGTCACCGACCCGTGGTATTTCTCCACGCCATACTGGCCGGTGAGTACCAGCACATAAAAATAGGTCCCTTCTGCCAGATTCCCCCCATCCCAGTCGCCGCTACGATAATTCGATTTCTGGTAGACCTTCTTTCCCCAGCGGTCGTAAATCGTCAGTTCATTGCTCAGATAAATTTCTGAGAAGTCATAGCCCTCCTCATAACTCTTTTCTCCCTTGAGAATTTTTATCTCGAAGGTATTGTTCGGGGCGCCGTCGTAAGGTGTGAAGACATTGGGAATGAACAGCTGTGCAACCTTCACGTAAATCTCATGAGATACCACGGTATCACAGCCGTTCTGATCCGTGATGTTTAAAGATATCCAGAAAGGATCCTGATTGGCGCTTGTATAGGTATGGGCCACAGGATTCACATTGGCAACCCGCGCGCTGTCGCCAAATTCCCATTCATAATTCTGGATGTAGGGATATGCAGTATCGCTGAAAGAGACGGTGATCGTGGGATTGGAAAGGTAAATCGTATCCCGTTCAGGGATCCATGAAAAATCAATCTCCGGCGATTTCAGAGCTTCTACTATATAGGTTGTATCAATGGTGCACCCCATGGTATCGGTCACAGTCAGTAAATACTTCCCCGGACACAGACCGATCACCAGCGTATCAAACGACTTGCCACCTCTCCAGTTGTAATCATACGGGGGGTATCCGCCTGTAACCCTGACAAGAAACTGTCCCTTGCATTGATAGCGGCATCCGAGTTCATTGTAACGGTAGAGCGTGTCTGTTACCATCGGGTCATACATGCCAATATGCGCTTCGTTGCTGGTATCGCTCAGGACACCATTGGTCACGATGCAACGGTAAATGCCGGTATCCTGGATACTGATCCGGGGAAGCGGAAGTATGGAATCATTGGCCCCCTGTATATCGGTCCCCTCTTTCTGCCAGCGGTAGCTATAGGGACGCGGGCCCGTTACGATCGTTGTAAGGGCCAGACTGTCGCGGTGACAGGCAGTATATTGCGGTGGATTGACGATTACGGTGATTTGTCCGAGCGAGACCAGACTGGACATCATTAAGAAAAGGAAAGCAAAATGTTTCATTATCGGCATCGATTCCGTTACAAAAGTAATGATTTATCGATAAACGGAAGGGTGGTGCAGTTTCGTGCAGAGGAATTAAAATTGTCCGTTCGACAGCATCACCAGCGTACACCCCTCCACCACCTCAATGTCATGCTCCTCAAGCTTTTTCCGGAATTCATCGTGTTCCGTTCCCGGATTGAATATGACTCTTTTTGGATTTAAAGCAAGTATATAATCCATATAGCTGACAAGATTGGCAGGCCCTACGTATAGTGTTACGGTATGGATGCCATCCAGTTCCGGAAAGGGTTTGAGAATGGGAACACCGTTGATTTCTCCGGCCCGGAGCCCTATCGCGCAGACCGGATAGTTGAGATATTTAAGTTTTCTTACTGCAAGGTAAGAAAACCTTTCCGGATTTGTGCTGGCGCCTATAACCAGTGTTTTCTTCAGTACCACAGGAAAAAATTCTGTTACAAAATTAACAAATCCCGTCATTCCGTCGGAAAAACTGACAGAAATTCAGCTTATGGGCGTACCGGGCAGGGTTGCACGCTATTTGCGGGCTGAATGTGCAGTACGATGAAAGGAGAACAGACAATGAATTTTAACAATTTCACACTCAAGGCCCAGGAATCGGTGCAGAAGGCCCAGGAAATCGCGGCTGGTTTGCAGAACCCCGCCATCGAACCTGTGCATCTTTTGAAGGGACTTCTCGTGACCGACGAACAGGTAGTACCCTGGCTGATGAAAAAGATGGGAGCCAATCCCGATATGATCTCCAGGGTAGCGGACCGGATATGCGAATCACTTCCAAAGGTTTCGGGAGGCGAACTGTATATTTCCCGCGATGGCAATGCGGTGTTGCAGAAGGCAGTGTCGGAAAGCAGGGAAATGAAGGATGAATTCGTATCCGTGGAGCACATCCTGCTGGGTTTGATTCAGTCGGGTGGCGAAGTGTCCACATTATTAAAAGACAACGGTTTGACCGTAAAAAACCTGTCAGAGGCCATCC
>CAYWHQ010000065.1:0-10262 GCA_964457665.1 uncultured Prolixibacteraceae bacterium
GGGTAGTGATGGATTATCAGCCCAGGATCGATAGCCTGCAGCGAAAATATATGCAAGGAATCATGCTGCTGGATCCCGACAGGTTTTTCTATCCGGATGCCAATGGGACACTCCGGATCTCTTACGGGCAGGTTAAAGGTTTTTCTCCGGCAGATGCTGTTCTTTACCGGTACTACACCACACTGGATGGGGTAATGGAGAAAGCCGACTCAGCCATCACGGACTATCGTGTGGATAAGAAACTGACGGAGCTTTTTCGTGATAAGAATTTTGGCGAATATGCTGATGAAGACGGGAAAATGAGGGTGGCCTTTATCGCTTCCAACCATACTTCGGGAGGTAACAGCGGTAGTCCCGTGTTGAATGCTCACGGGGAGCTGGTGGGACTGAATTTCGACCGAAACTGGGAAGGAACCATGAGCGATCTGATGTATGATCCGGACCAATGCCGGAATATAACCCTGGATATCCGGTATTGCCTGTTCATCATGGATATGTTTGCCGGTGCGGAGAACCTTGTCAGAGAAATCAAGGAATATCGCCGTAATTAATGGTACAGGTTGACCAGGGCATTCTGGATGGTGGGATATTTCCAGCGGAATCCCTGGTCGGTGAGTCTCTTTGGGATAACCTTTTGACCCTCCATCAGAACCGTGGCGCCTTCGCCCATTTTCATTCTCAGAAGGAAAGGAGGGATTTTAAGAAAAACCGGCTGTTTGAGCACTCTGCCGAAGATCCTTGAAAACTCCTCATTGGTTGAAGGATAAGGACTCACGAAGTTGACAGGACCGGTCATCGATTCCTGCCGGATCGTGAATAAAAGTGCCTGTAGCAGATCTTCCATGTGAATGAAAGAAAAGGGTTGGGAACCATCCCCGATGATACCTCCCAAACCCAGGCTGAACGGAAGATACATTTTTTCCAGCGCCCCACCCTCATCACTGAGCACTACACCTGTCCGCATCAGAACCACGCGGACCGTGTCCGGCACATTCAGTGCCTCTGCTTCCCACTCGCGGCAAAGATTTCCGATAAAACCAACCCCCAGACTGGCACTATCTTCGTCATGCGTGTGAATGTTGTCATAAATCCCTATTGCGGATGCCGAAATAAAAAGTGCAGGCTTTTTTTCAGACTGACCGATGGCATGGGTGATTTTTCTGGTAGTCAATATCCGGCTGTCGTAGATTTCTTTCTTTCTGACTTCTGTCCATCGGGTGGCAATGCTGGCCCCTGCAAGGTTTATTATGATATCCGATCCGTCGGTTTTTTCTTTCATGAACGACATATCATCCAATGCAAAGTCTCCACGGTGAATCGTTCTGATCGTCCATCCGTTCTTTCTTAACTCCTTTATCAAAGAGCTGCCAATCAGACCCCCTGCCCCTGCTATCGTTGCTATCATTGTTTTTTTCGTAAAATTAGCGAATTTTCATGGAAAAGAATTATTATGTAAGTTTGCTGAAGTTTTATCTTGAACGACTTACAGAACATGGAAACCAACTACAACGGGGATGGATTGTTTCAGGAATTTCCTCCAGTGACCACGGAACAATGGGAAGCGAAAATATTGGCAGATCTTAAAGGTGCTGATTATTCGAAGAAGCTGATTTGGAATACCGACGAAGAATTTGCTGTAAGACCGTATTACAGGCAGGAGGACACCGCTCAAATCGGTCATCTTTCCGTCCTGCCGGGTGAGGAACCGTTCACCAGAGGAAGCCGCCCCGACAGTCAGTTTTGGACCATTCGCCAGGATATTCCTGCTTTAGAAACCGGGGAGGCCAATGCACTCGCCCGTGAGGCAGTAACCAGGGGCGCTTCCGGGATAGGTTTGGATGCTACGGAAATTTCGTCGCATCAGCAGATGTCGAGACTGCTTCAGGGCATAGACATTGGAGGGAAGGAGGTTCATTTTACTGCTTCCAGGTCTTATCCTCTTACGCTTGAATTGCTGATCTATGAGATCCGGCACCAGGAAATCGCTCCAGACAGGGTGAAAGGGTCACTGAATTTTGATCCGGTCGGTTTTCTGATCCGTAACGGTGAGTTCTATGGAAGCTTTATTCAGAATATTGAAGAAGCAGTTTACCTGATGCAGGCAATAGAAAAGAATCTGCCATCTTTCAGAGCGATCACCGTCAACGGCCGGTTCTTTCAGGATGCAGGTTCCACACTGGTACAGGAGCTTGCCTTCTCATTAGCCATCGGCAATGAATATTTGGCTGCCCTTACGGAAAAGGGCTTCAGCGCCGGTCAGGTCAACCGCCGTATGCTGTTCCATTTTTCGATTGGCCCCAATTACTTTCTTGAAATCGCAAAATTCAGAGCCGCAAGAATGCTCTGGGCAACGGTAACAGGTCAATATCCTGCCGGAGATTCCGGTCATGATCCTATGTTTATCCATGCATCTACTGCCTGGTATAACAAGAGTATTTACGATCCCTTTGTGAATATATTACGAACGACTACCGAAGGCATGGCTGCTGCCATTGGAAACGCCGATTCCATTGTAATCGGTCCCTTTGATGGCGTTTATAAAAAACCGGATGAATTTTCACTGAGAATTGCCCGGAATCAGCAGCTTATTCTTAAAGAGGAGTCGTATCTTGACAAAGTGATAGATCCGGCAGCAGGTTCCTATTATATTGAAAACCTTACCAGTACGCTGGCTGAGAAGGCATGGGATCTCTTCAGGGAGGTGGAGAAACGCGGCGGGTTTCTGGAGTGTTTCAAAGCGGGTTATATTCAGGATGAGGTCGGCAGAAGCAGGGCAAAAAAGGAAGCGGATGTTGCCCGTCGCGGCATCATGATGGTCGGGACCAATCAATATCCCAATATTCAGGAGCGGATGCTCGAAAAAACATCTCTGCAGGAGGCTGATGCGGAGAATGGAACTTCTTATACAAAACTACCTGCGTTCAGGTTGGCTGCCCCCTTCGAAAAGCTGAGGCTTGAAACTGAAAGTTATGTAGCCCGGGGGCATAAACGCCCTTCCGTCTTTCTGTTTACCACGGGCAATCTGGCCATGCTCAGGGCCAGGGCAGGTTTTGTCACGAATTTTTTCGGTTGTGCAGGATATGAGATCCTCGACAACCCCGGTTTTGCGGAGCTGGATGAGGGTATCTCCCAGGCCAGGCAATCCGGCGCGGAAATAGTGGTTTTTTGCAGTTCCGACGAGGAGTATCCTGGTTTCGTCCCTCAGGCGATCAGCCAGATGAAAGCGGAAATGCCCGGAACACTTTTTCTGATTGCCGGCTACCCGAAAGATGCCCTGGAACTTCTCAGGTCATCTGGGGTGGATGATTTTATCCATGTCAGATCCAATCTGCTTGAAACACTCAACAAATTTCATATACGTATTATCCACTGAATTTAAACTTCCTTTAATGGATGCAATTGAAAACAAATCGCCCCTCTCCATCCTTATTGCAGAGGATTATGCCATATATCTTCGTCTTATTACTGCAGCGCTGCTGCGACATGGGCATAAGGTGGATGCTGCCCCGAATGGACAGGTTGCCGTTGATAAGTTTTCAACCAACCATTATGATGTAATCCTCATGGATATCATGATGCCGGTCATGGATGGCCTTACTGCCGCCAGGGAGATCCGGAACATTGAAACCCGGAAAGGGATACCCAGGGCCGATCAGGTCAAGATCATTGCCATCACGGCAAATGCATTCGAGGATGACCGAACCAGATTCTCAGACGCCGGAATGGATTTTTATATGAACAAACCGGTCGAAATTGACGAGTTACAGCGGTTGTTAATGATTGACCATACAAAAGGCAGGGTATGAGCAGCAATGGCGACAGACAACGGTATACAAACCTGCGGTACTTTCTCTGGCCCGCGATCATCTATTTTGGAGGATTGATCCTCTACCTGTTCTTTTCTCTGTATGCCGAACGTAACCGGATCCTGCAGAGTGTCGACAGCAGGTTACTGCATGCAGCACAGCATGTCGGGGAGATATTGCCTCCCGGCTTCCATGATATAGCCACAGGCGCCGGAACAGTAAGCGATTCGATACATCTTGCCAATATCCGCCTGTTGTCCTCCTATGCCAGATTTGCCGGACTGACATATATATATACTGCTGTGGTGAAGGACGGAAAGGTTTATTTCACCTCTTCCAGTGCTACCGATGAAGAGATTGAGAACAACGAGTTACCCCCTTTCTGGCAGGAGTACCCGGAGGCAACCGAAGATTTTATCCACACTGCCGGCAGTGATACACCGCTATACGAAATGGCAACCGACCGTTGGGGTACATTCGAGAGTGTCATTATCAGGGAGGTTACTCCCGCCGGAAATGTTTATATGGTGGGTGCTGATATGGACATCAGCTATATTCATCATGAGTTGCTCAGGGTGATCCCCCTGAATCTTGGAAGAGTATTGTTTTTCATGCTGATCATAGTGCCGTTGCTGATGAAGATAAGGATTTTTTACCGGCATGCCACCGTGAAGCTCAAAGCAGAGATCAGTGAAAGAAAGCAGGCTGAAAAGGAGCTCAGCGAAATCAAGCAGAATCTTGAACATCTTGTTTTATCAAGGACCACCCAGCTGGAGCAGGAGGTTGAAGAACGCAAACAGATAGAGGCTGAACTGGAAAAGGCAAAGGAGGTTGCCATCAGGGAAAACCGTGCTAAATCCATGTTCCTGGCAAGCATGAGCCACGAAATCCGTACACCGCTCAACGGGGTTATCGGAATGGTTAATATCCTCAAGGAGACGGATCTCACTCCTTCGCAACACGAGTATCTGGACATAATCGATATTTCGGGCAACAACCTTCTTTCCATCATCAATGATATTCTTGACTTTTCGAAGATCGAAGCGGGCCAGGTTGAGCTGGAAAACATTCCATTTCAGCCTGGTCAGCAGGTGGACGAAGTCATCAAGATGCTGCATGTAAAGGCTGAAGGTAAAGGGCTGAAGCTCTTTTACAGCATCTCATCCGACCTTCCGGAAATAGTCAAGGGTGATCCGGTCAGGTTCAAACAAATTATTATCAACCTGACCAACAACGCAATCAAATTTACCTCGGAAGGCAGTGTGACAGTGGAGTTGAAGCAGGTGTGGGAACAGCCTGAGAAGATTATGATCCGGTGCAATGTTATCGATACGGGTCTGGGTATTTCGGAGGAAGGTAAGGAGAAGCTCTTTAAAGAGTTTTCACAGACCGATGCAAGTACTACCCGCCGGTTCGGGGGTACCGGTCTGGGGCTGAAGATCTCAAAGGATCTGGCCCGGCTGATGGGCGGTGAGATAGGGGTTGAAAGTACCCCGGGCATCGGATCCACCTTCTGGTTTACGGTTGTCTTTGAAACGATTCAGAAAACAGATGTGGACCGGATGGAGGAGGAGGCCCGTAAAAAAGTTCCGAAAGAGATGCCCATCCTTCTTGTGGAGGATAATTATATCAGTCAGAAAGTGGCGAAAACCGCCCTGGAAAAGGCAGGTTATATCAATATCGACATTGCTGAGAACGGACGTGTTGCGGTGAAATCCTATGAGAAAAAGGCATATGAGGTGATATTGATGGATATCCGGATGCCGATCATGGATGGATTGGAGGCCACTACAGGCATCCGTGAAATTGAAAAGAAAGAGACCAATCGGAAGCCTGCCTTTATCGTCACCTTCACGGCCTATGCGGTGGAAGGGGACCGGGAAAGGTTTCTCCAGGCCGGTATGGACGACTACATAGCCAAACCCTTTCAGCCGGACGAACTGATCAAGGTGATCCATAAATACAGCAACCGGCAGAAAGTGTTCCATCGTTCGTACCGGATATTGCTGGCTGAGGATAACAAGATAAACCAGAAGGTAGCGGTAAAAACCCTGGAGAATTTCGGACATCAAGCTGTTCTTGTGGAGAATGGGCGGGATGCATTCGAAAAATTCTGCGAAACGGCTTTTGATATCATCCTCATGGATCTGGAGATGCCGGTGATGGATGGGCTGGAGGCTACCCGGCAAATCCGTTTGAAGGAACAGGAGTTCCTCGCACGTGGGGAGAGACCTTCGCGTGTAAAGATTGTTGCCCTTACCGCACATTCAACTACCGATGACCGGAAGAAATGCCTTGAGGCAGGAATGGATGACTATATCAGTAAACCATTTCGTCAGGCAGAGATCACCAGGGCCCTGACAATAGAATAGCGATTATGAAAAGATTTAACAAACTGTTACCGGTTGTTTTTATCCTTCTCTTTTTTCCCACTCACGCACAGGAAGAGGCTCTGCTCAAGGAGATCTCAGAAACGAAGGAAGAGCGGGGTCCAACCCTCAACGTGGGGGCTGATTTCATGAGCAGGTATATCTGGAGAGGAAGGGATTTCGGGAATTCACCGGTCATTCAGCCAAATCTTTATTTTTCCTGGCAAGGATTCAATATTGGTAGCTGGGGAAGTTATGCACTTTCAGCCTACAAGATCGAACTCAATGATACCACAGTACAGGAGATGGGGCACTACGGGGAGATAGATATGTACCTGTCGTACACTTACAAGTGGTTCACCCTGATGCTATTTGATTATTTCACCGTCAATGGGCTCAATCCCAACACCGGTGCCGACTATTTTGATTTCAACAATCAAACGACCGGACATACCCTTGAAGCTTTATTTATTTTTGAGGGACCCGAAAAGTTCCCCCTGGATTTTATTGCATCCGTGCTTGTATACGGGGATGACAAAAACAGGGATTCCACCGGTCAGTATGGCTTTGGAGACAAGAATAACTTCTCCTCCTATTTCGAGCTGTCGTACCTGTTCTGCATTGAACGTGCCGGTATTGAGTTCAAACCATTCATCGGCGTTACTCCTGCCGGCGGAGCATGGTATGGCTCCAAAGCCGGAATAATCAACGCGGGATTGCTGGTGAAAAAAGAGATCTCTGTAACCGACCGTTTTGCTATTCCGGTACAGGGATCGCTTGTTTTCAATCCTCAGAGCAGGAGCGCTTTTCTGGTCTTCGGCTTTTCTCTTTAACTCATAACATTACTATGCGACCTGATTTTCAACATGTTTCTCTTAAGAATACACCCCGATCCAGGGTCTCCTTTGCGGAATGGGAGTCGAAAAATAAACAAAGGACCACCTGGCTTACGGCAGAGCAGATAGCTGTAAAATCGGTATACGGGGATTCAGATATCGCCGGGTTGGAGCATTTATCCTATGCTGCCGGTATTCCTCCATTTCTCAGGGGGCCATACAGTACCATGTATGTGATGAGCCCCTGGACGATCAGGCAATATGCCGGTTTCTCCACCGCGGAGGAATCAAATGCCTTTTACCGGCGCAACCTTCGTGCCGGACAAAAGGGTTTATCGGTTGCTTTTGATCTGGCCACCCATCGCGGATATGATTCGGACCATCCGAGGGTGCTGGGCGATGTTGGCAAGGCAGGTGTGGCGATCGATTCGGTAGAGGATATGAAGATCCTGTTCGATCAGATACCGCTTGATATCATGTCGGTTTCAATGACCATGAACGGCGCGGTCCTGCCGGTTCTCTCGTTCTACATTGTAGCGGCAGAGGAGCAGGGAGTTCTAATGGAAAAGCTGACAGGCACCATACAGAATGACATTCTGAAAGAGTTTATGGTCAGGAATACCTATATCTATCCTCCTATCCCTTCGATGAAGATCATTGCTGATATTTTCGGCTTTACTGCCCGGAATATGCCAAAGTTCAATTCGATCTCCATCAGCGGGTATCACATGCAGGAGGCAGGCGCCACCTGCGATATCGAGCTGGCATATACCCTTGCCGACGGACTGGAATATCTTCGGACAGGGGTGAATACCGGCCTGGACATTGACAGTTTTGCACCCCGCCTGTCATTTTTCTGGGCATCAGGTATGAACCATTTCATGGAGATTGCCAAGATGCGTGCAGCCCGGATGCTATGGGCAAAAATCGTCAGACAGTTCAATCCGGGCAATCCGAAATCCATGGCGCTTCGCACCCATACGCAAACCTCCGGATGGAGTCTCACAGAACAGGACCCGTTCAATAACGTCGCCCGGACCTGTGTGGAGGCTCTTGCGGCCGCACTGGGTCATACACAGTCGTTACACACAAACTCACTGGATGAGGCCATTGCCCTGCCTACTGATTTTTCAGCAAGAATTGCCAGAAATACCCAGTTGTATCTGCAGGAGGAGACACAGATCTGCCGTACGGTCGATCCCTGGGCAGGATCCTATTATATTGAATCACTTACCCATGAAATAGCCCACAGAGCCTGGAAACTTATCGAAGAGATCGAGCAGCTCGGCGGAATGGCCAGAGCAATTGAAACAGGAATCCCTAAAATGAGGATCGAGGAGGCAGCTGCACGAAAACAGGCCAGGATTGACAGTGGAAAGGACAAGATCATCGGGGTCAATCTTTTCAGGCTTGACAAGGAGGACCCTATCGAAATCCTGGAGGTGGATAACACGGCTGTTCGTGAGAGCCAGATTCAGCGGTTGAATGCAGTAAAAACTGCTCGTGACAATCAGGCGGTGGAGAAATCACTGGATGCCCTGACGGAAGCTGCAGGATCAGGAAACGGGAACCTGCTGGAGCTTTCAATTGATGCTGCCAGAAAGCGGGCTACACTCGGGGAGATCAGCATGGCACTAGAAAAGATATATGGAAGATATAAAGCTGTGATCAGAAGTATTTCGGGCGTTTACTCCTCCGAATCGCAGGAGAGCCCAGGTTTCAGGAAGGCCAGGGAGCTTGCCGATCATTTTGCCACGCTCGAGGGACGCCGTCCCCGGATAATGATCGCCAAAATGGGACAGGATGGGCATGACCGGGGGGCCAAAGTCGTTGCCACCGGCTATGCTGATATGGGTTTCGATGTTGATATTGGTCCGCTTTTCCAGACTCCTGCTGAAGCAGCCAAACAGGCAGTGGAAAACGACGTGCACATTCTGGGGGTATCCAGCCTGGCCGCCGGACACAAAACCCTTGTTCCCCAGGTCATCGAAGAACTGAAGAAACTCGGACGGGAGGATATCCTTGTCATCGTGGGGGGTGTAATCCCTCCCCAGGATTACGATTTTCTATATCAGGCCGGTGCGGCAGCCATTTTCGGTCCAGGAACGGTGATATCTGAAGCCGGTATCCGGCTTCTTGAAATTCTGATCGAGAGCAGAAAACAGTGAATGGAGAGTTTTTCCGTCACACCCTGAGTAACGGGATAAGGTTGATCCATTATCCGGTTGAAAGCCCCGTAGCACATTGCGGGATCTTTATCAATACAGGTGCAAGGGATGAAACCGACCGTGAGTATGGAATGGCCCATTTTATTGAGCATACCATCTTCAAGGGTACCCTTTCACGCACAGTGTATCAGATCCTGAACCGCCTCGAGAATGTCGGCGCTGATCTGAATGCCTTTACTACCAAGGAGGAAACCTGTCTCTACGCCACTTTTCTCAACGACTATTATCCAAGAACACTGGAGCTTTTTCAGGATATTCTGTTCCATTCCATTTTTCCTGAAAAGGAGATCGCCAAGGAGAAACAGGTTGTAATGGATGAGATCAGATCGTACAAGGATTCTCCGGCCGATCAGATACATGATGATTTTGAAGATCTGCTTTTCAAAGGGCATCCCCTCGGACATAATATTCTTGGGAAGCAGGGCACTGTTCCGACATTCACACGGGAAAGGATACTGCAATTCATTCAACGGAATTACAGCCCTGAAGAGGTGGTGATTGCATCTGTCGGAAAAATGCCCATGAAACGTCTGACTGGTATGGTGACGAAATATTTTGACCTGCCATACGGGCAGAAGCGTATTTCCGGCCGGCAGCCCGCGGAGGTCGTAACGCCTTTTCATATCAGGAAGCGGAAAAGAACTGCCCAGGTTCACTGCATTCTGGGAGCTCCTGCCTGTTCCTACCGCGACCGCGACCGACTTGTTACGTCGCTTTTGAACAATATTCTGGGAGGCCCGGTCATGAATTCACGCCTTTCGATTGCTTTGCGTGAACGGAATGGGATCACCTACCATAATGAATCCAATTTTATCCCTTATTCCGACAGCGGGCTGGTGACCATCTATTTCGGAACTGATGCGGAACATCTCTCCCATGCTTTGGACATTGTACATAAGGAGTTATTCAAGCTCAGGGAACATACCCTTGGGACAAAACAACTCCATATTGTGAAGAAGCAGTTTACCGGGCAATTACTGATAGCCGGAGAATCAAACCTTTCGGTGATGATGGCGCTGGGTA
>CAYWHQ010000066.1:0-10232 GCA_964457665.1 uncultured Prolixibacteraceae bacterium
AAAACCCTCGATCGTTCTGGTGGGTGAGAGCAACTACTCTGATGCCCATCTCTTTCCTGTGGCCTATAAACTGAAAAACGCCGGAAAAACTCTTGGCATGCCTGTCCCTGGTACCGGAACCTTTGTCTGGTGGGAGACCCAGATCGACCCGACGCTGGTGTTCGGCATCCCAATGGGCGGCTGGCGCACCCCCGACGGAAAGTTCTGCGAAAACAACCAGATGGAACCCGACATCAGGGTTCCCAACGATCCGGGTATCCTTTCGTCAGGAAGAGACCAGCAGATTGAAGCAGCAGTAAAAGAGCTGATGAACTAAAAGGCGTCTGAGATTGTCCTGTTCACCCGTTCACCTGTTCACCCGTTCACCTGTTCACCTGTTATTTCACATAATAGAGGCCTGCTTCGGGTCCCAGGGGTAATCCCAGCAATATCCAGCCGATCATCAGCAGCGTCCATGCGATGAAAAAGACGAATGAATAGGGAAGCATGGTGCCGATCAATGTTCCTAACCCGGCTTTGGGATCATATTTCTGGTAATAGACGATGATAAGCGCAAAAAAACTCATCATGGGCGATATGATGTTCGTTACGCTGTCGCCGATACGGAAAACCGCCTGCGAAAGTTCGGGCGAATAGCCCAGGAGCATGAACATGGGGATAAAAACAGGTCCCATGACAGCCCATTTTGCGGAGGCACTGCCCATGAAGAGGTTTATCATTCCCGAGAATATCACGAACAGGATCACCAGCGGTATGAGTCCAAGATTCATGGCATGGATAACTTCGGCTCCTTTAATTGCCAGAATCAGTCCGATGTTGCTCCACCGGAACCAGGCAACGAACTGTGCCGCAAAGAAAACCAGCACCAGGAAGGAGATCAGGCTTTTGAAGCTGCTGTTCATTCCGTTGATGACATCGGTATGCTTTTTAAAGGTTCCCGACGCGTACCCGAATACAATCCCGCAACTTGCTGTCACCAGAAACAGTACAGCAATGAATCCCTTCAGCAGGGGCGAGTGCAAAACCGAGTTATCTTCCCCTCTCAGGAAACCGTGGTCGGGAACAAGGCCTGCCGCGAAAATGACCATCCATCCGATCATCAGGAACAGGACGCGTTTGAGACCCTTTTTCTCGCCGGGAGAGAGATGGGTTATAGGCTCCATGGCGACATCGCCGGTATAACGGCCCAGCCTTGGTTCCACCCAGACATTCGTCACCCAGGTGCCTGCTAAAGCGATCACAAAGGTTGAAACTGCCATGAAATAATAATTGGCGGTGGGCATCACATAATATCCGGGGTCGATGATGTGTGCTGCCTCTGTGGAGAGGCCTGCCAGAAGCGGATCGATGGTGCCGATCAGCAGATTGGCGCTGAAACCTCCGCTTACCCCTGCAAAGGCGGCCGACATACCGGCAACGGGATGACGGTTGAGGGCGTGAAATATGACGCCTGCCATCGGAATGATGAGAATATAGCCCAGATCTGAGGCCATATTCGACAGTATTCCGGTGAAGACGATCATGAATGTGACCGATCTGCGCGGTGCTCTCAGCAGCAGCGCGTTGATGGCAGTTTTTACCAAACCGCTGCTTTCGGCCACACCGATACCGAGCAGGGCAACCATGACAATTCCCAGCGGCGCAAACCCGGTGTAATTGTTTACCATACCCAGGAGGATACGGTGCAATCCATCCGTTGAGATGAGGTTGATCACATGCACGGTCTGGCCTGTGGCAGGATTGACGCCATGCCAGCCAAGGAGGTGTCCGAGGGCCGAGAGAAGCAGGGTGAGAACAGCAAAAAGGCCGAATAGGGCGGCCGGGTGGGGTAAGGCATTGCCCCCCTTTTCAACGACAGATATCGTCTTTTCCAGAACTTTTTCAATCTTACTGATCATCCGGCTATCTTTTCCTGCTGCAAAGATGCAAAAAATTTCATATGATTCTTCAACCTTAAATTATTGAGTACCACGCTTACACTGCTGAGCGCCATGGCGGCACCGGCGACCATGGGATTGAGAAGGAACCCGGTGAATGGATAGAGCATTCCGGCAGCTACCGGGATACCGATGATGTTATAAATGAATGCCCAGAAGAGGTTCTGACGTATGATTTGAACGGTGCGTGCAGAGAGTTTTAAGGCTGCAGGTATCCGGGTCAGGTTGGAGGAGAGGATGGTGATTCCTGCAATTTCCATAGCAATATCGCTTCCCCTGCCCATGGCGATGGCCAGATCAGCCTCCGCGAGGGCAGCGCTATCGTTGATCCCGTCGCCGCCAGCACCCACATCATATAGTGAACATAGTGAAGATGCATGAAGAACATCGAAAGCAGGATCAGGGGCAGGGAGAGCGCCAATGACCAAACCGTGCGCCGTAGCAACTGCAGGTAGTTTTTGCGGTGCTCCTTCTCCAGTGAGTCGGGCGATCCCTCCTGCTCTCCGGTAACAAGTTCATAGCCGAGCCGCTGCAAAGCCTGCCTGAGTATCGCAGGATTGGTCAGGTCGGGGTTAAAGTCAATCTGCACCGAACTGCCCGCGAAATTCACCATAGCCTTGTCAACACCGGGCTGCTCCTTCAGAAACTTCTCCACCCGCGCTGCGCAGGAGGCACAATGCATATTGAGGACAGGATAGGGTTTCAGATTCGATTGTGCCGGTAAATAACCTCTCCGGGACATATTCAACGCCTAAATAAGAATACCAGCGGTATCTCCAGTCTTTTCCGCCATGCTCTTTCCGAGTGGTCCTCCCCGGGAAATTCGCGGGTCATACAGTTTTTTCGGGTATATCCGCGTTTCTTCATCAGCAGGTCAACCTGTTGCTGCAGTGCAGGATAGAGCGCATCGAGGGTGGCGGTGCCAAAGTCAAAATATATCCTGTGTGTTGCCGGATCAGGAAGGTGGAATGCCAGGTATTTAAGGAAAGTTTCCGGGATGGGATTGTTGTCCAGTGTAAAAACCCCCGGCCAGTGGGTTGAAATACAGGCCGCCCCTCCGAACACCTCAGGGTATTCGCATATGGCGTAAAGTGAGATAAGCCCCCCCATGCTGCTTCCGGCTATGCAGGTTGCCTGCCTTGAAGGGTCGGTGGCGTAGGCGCTGTCGATAAAGGGTTTCAGCTCCCTGGCCAGGAACCGGAGGTAGTTGTCGGACCTTACTTCCGGGTTCTGAAAAAGGGCTACCCCATTATCCCGGTTGATATTAAGGATGGAGTCACGAACCTTTGCGGGCATCGACTCGAAGGGTTTTTGCGGGAAGTAGTCCATGTGCCTGGAGGGTCCGCTGTTCCATACTCCCACAATGATCAGGTTCCGGATCCTCCCCTCATTCATGAGACGGGAAGCGGCATCGTCGGCATCCCAGGCCTGTTTATTCCATGTCCCGGCGGAGTCGAAGAGCATCTGGCCGTCGTGCATATACAGCACGGCATAAGGTTTTCCCGAAGGATAACCGTCTGGCAGCCAGACATCCACGTTCCGGGCTGTGATGAACTGCGAGGAAAACTGCTCATGGCGGATGATCTTGCCGGTTACCACCTGAGGAAGTCCGCATCGGCCAGGAAATGAAATTCCGGCCAGCAGGAGAAGGAAAAATATCTTTTTCATCATGGATCCTTTGCGATTTCAATGGTCAATGGCATCCGTTTGCCGGTGCTGCAACCATGCATACAAAGGTCGTAAATCCCCATAAAAAAACCAGCATTAAATGCGCGTTGTCAATTTATCAGCCGTGTTTCCACCGCCGGTGGCTCCAGAGCCACATCCAGGGGGTTTCGCGGATGGATTGCTCAAGCAACGCTGCGAAACGGCCGGTGAGGGTACCTCGGGAAACCGTCTCCTGCCCATGATAAAGGGGTATGAACTCCATCTGGTAATGGCCTCTCGCGGTGCGGGTGATCTTCGCGAAAACGGCGGCCTGCTTCAGCCTGACAGCCATACGTTCGGCGCCTTCGAGAAAGGCGGTGTTCCGGTGGAGAAACCCGGTACGGTAAAGGTCAGGTGTTAGCGGAGGGCTCTGGTCGCCAAGAACGATCGTAGCGGTCAACAGTTTTTTCGAAGCCATCTCCCCGAGCGTACGGTATCCGCGCCCGGAAGGGATGGTCAACACCCCGAAGCGCTTTCTGACCATCTGCATGTAATGGTCGAAATAGCTGCTGGAGAGGGGTTGGTAGAATGCTGTAACCTGCAGGGAAAGATTCAATGGCAAGCTTACCATCCACTCCCAGTTGCCGGTATGAGCCGAATAGAGGATAACACTCCGTTGCTCAAGGGCATATTTTTCAATAAGATCAGGATTGACAACGGTCATCCTGCACTTCATCTCATGTCGTGAAATGGTAAGCAGTTTATTGGTTTCGAGCCATACATCACAGAAAAAGAGATAAAAGCTGCGCGCCATAGCCCGGATCTCAGCCTCGCTCTTCTCCGGAAATGAATCCCGCATATTCTGCAATACCACTTTTTTCCGGTAACCCACTGCATAATAGAGCACCAGGTACGAGAGTTCCGAAAACCTGTACATGATCCAGAATGGAAGCAGGGAGAAGAGATAAAAGGGTGCAAATTTCAGATATGCCAAGATCACCGGATTTACAGTCAGTGCTTCACTGCTTTCCTGTACACAACATCATTACCTGAAGAGAAGCGGATCAGGTATACTCCCTGCTCAAGGGCGGAGATACCGGACCCTGAAGATGCAGCCTGTATGTCGTGAAGGCCTGCCGGGAAGTTTCCTTCGGCAACGGTTTCCAATACCCTCCCGGAAAGGTCGAGAAGGGTGACCGATACAAACGCAGGTTGATCCAGTACAAAGCTGATATTCATGGAGTTGGAAAAAGGATTCGGATAGAGGTTGACCTGGAAAGGTTCCTCTTCCGAAGCCTGACGCCCCAGTCCGGTAGCCGGATCGTACCCTCCCGAGAAGCAGGCCAGAGATCCGTTCCGGCCGCCAACGACCATTTCCATGGTGAGATCGCCCACGATATCCGGGATGGCATTGATGGCATCAACCGGTGTACCCACAGGCTGCGAAAACAGTGTACTGCCGGAAATACCGTTCAGAAAATAGGCATAATTGTTCGAATAGAGTGTTCCGGCGATCACATCGTTGATCCCGTCCCACGTCACATCGCCCGCATTGGCCACATTCCAGCATTTATCTGCAAGGGGTTTGCTCCAGAGGATCCCGGCAGTAAAACCATTGACCACGATGCAACTGGTCCCGCTGTGACCAATAAGAATATCAGGGTGCCCATCACCGTTCAGATCGCCAGGATTCTCAAAACGTAGGATAAGAACATTACCGATATTACGGTTCAGCACCTTGGATCCGGTAACAGCATTATGAAAATTGATATTACCCGAATAATCTCCGGAGGCAATATCCTTTATCCCGTCGCCGGTGAAATCATCGATCTGCATCAGAGCCCAGACGGAGCTCCCCGGTACATATATTGTCCATTTTACAGATCCGTTGGCGCCATCAATACCATAAACCTTACCCTGCGTCTCCCCGGCATTCGATCCCCCTGCCACCACATCGGGTTTGCCGTCGCCGGTAAAATCCGCGACGCCGGCAACAGAAAAGAGAGGTCCTTCGCAGGGTGTTTCCCAGATCGATAAGCCGGTAAGCCCATTCAGGCAATAAATCCTTTTGGGGCCGGTTCCCTGACCATCGTCACCGGTCGAGGCCAGGACATCAGGAATGCCATCGTTGTTATAGTCATAGCTGGCATCCACCTGATAAACCCATCCGCCGTCGCCATATTCATTGGTGTAGTGTTTCCATATCTGCTGACCGGTTTTCCCGGAGAGGGCAAGGATTGAGCGGTCGCCCCATGCCATGGCGGCGATGACATCACGATAGCCATCGGCGTTGATATCACTGATCGTGACAAGTCCGTTTTGCGAATAGACCGATCCGGCGTACACCTCGTGCGACCAAAGGATGTCTCCCTCCACCGAGGCGTTGCCATTGAAACATCGAATAAAATTATCCTCAGAGGCCACAATCACCTCATCAATCCCGTCGCCCGTGATATCCTGCACCGGTTCGATGGCTTTGGGGCTGTTGTCGAACGAAGGAGGAAGCTGAACGCTCCAGAGCAGGGCGCCCATGGGCCACAGGACATCGATACCGGTTCCGGAAAGATCCACCGGGAAGGGATTCTGTGAAGGATCGTTGGAATATATGTTGAGTTCACCCTGGTAGACCGTACCCTCCTCCGGATGGAACCAAATGGGAAGCTGCACGGTTGCCAGGGTTGGAACCGTCGCGGGAAGGACAACAGATTCATCAATTATGAAATGGGGATCGGTCATGTCGAGCTGGGTAATTGTGAGCGGCTGGTTCCCGTTATTGGATATTGGAAGCAGCCACCTGGAATAAGCGCCTGCCCGACGGTCACCCCAGTCGTGGGATGGGATTGTGATCACCAGATGGGGACCGTTGTAAACCGCATCCCCGGTCAGGATCACGCTGGTCTGGGGATGTATGGGGTCGTTGGAGTTAATTGTCACAACGCAATTCAAAGGACCCGGAGAAGTCGGGGCATAGATAAACGGTATGGATGCAGAATTTCCGGGTGTAATGGTGGTGGGGGTTGGAAATGTGGTGGTGACAGGCTGACCCGAAGGGATTCCAATGGAGGTGATGGTGAGGTTGGCGGAGCCTGTATTCTGCACCGTGCAGTTCCAGGTGGCGTTGCTTCCCACCGCCACTGTACCGAAGTTATAGGAGGTCACCGGCAGATAGATCGAAGGGGTGCCGGCTCCCGCAGGATCGACCTTGTAGAGGGTGCTGTTGCCTCCCAGCGGGCCGTCGCAATACCAGAGGTAGGTGCCGTCGTGAACGATCCCCGAAGGTTTTTGTCCGGAGGATGCCTGACTCATCAGTACCGTACCGGTATTTGTGACCTTGTACAACATGTTGGCATTGTAGTCGGCTATCCATAGGTCGCTCCCCTGGGTGCAGATATCCCACGGCTGGTTGGCCGGCGGGGTGAACTGCGACAGTACCGTGCCCGATCCGTCCACTTTATAAACCGTTCCCGGATCGGGATAATAGGTGCAAACCCAGTAATTGCCATTGTCCCAGGCAATCCCCGACATATAATGGTTGGGCAGGTTGATCTGCGAAACCAAAGCTCCGGCCATCGTGAACTCGGTCGCCTTGGCAGGCTGGGCCGAGGAGGCCGGTTGGTCGATCGTCACCAGGTTCGGAGACTTATAGGTCAATCCGTACGCATCCCCGAAGGGGCCGCTGCACTGCAACACCGCCGTCCCATTGGCAGGATTGAACTTGTAGATCTGCTCCCCGTTCACCCCGTATATTCCGAAGTATATATAGGTCCCGTCCCACGCCAGGCCGGAGGCCTTTCCCGGAATCGTCCATGACGCAAGAATCGACCAGGAGGGCGCCTGCTGCGCCGCCGGCAATAAGGCATTCAACATCAATGCGGTAAACACCGCTACTCTTAAAAACAGATTCGACCAGTTCATACGTTTGGTTTTAGACCTAACAAAGGTAAATAAATTCAGGAAACAAAGGGTCTGGCTTTTCGTAGGAAGGTAGGAAGGTATGGGTGTATGAGGGTATGAGGGTTTTCACTCAATTTCATTATCCATTATCCATTCTCCATTCTCAATTTCTTCCCGTTCACCCGTTCACCCGTTCACTCAGTTTCCTAAGGTACCGGCTTGCCTGCAGCGGTTTCGTACAGGCGGTACCACTCTTCCCTGCTCAGGGTGATCTCTGCGGCTTTACAGCACCAGGAGATCCTTTCAGTATTTGTGGTGCCGATAACAGGCTTTATACCTGCCGGGTGCCTGAGAATCCACGCCAGCATGATGGTTTCGGGGGTGACCTGCTTTTCAGCCGCCAGTTTCTCAAGCAGGGCCATCAGCTCCGGGTTTTCGCGATACCGGCCGCGGGCAAGCGGCGACCAGGCCTGGATCAGGATCCCGTAACGGCGCATATATTCCAACGTTCCCTCCGTATGTCCGGCAATGTTTCCCGGCTGGTTAAATCCTATCCCGTCGCCAACCAGTCCGGCGTGGAGCAAACTGAACTCCACCTGGTTGACGAACAGGGACTGATCCAGAAACATCTGCAGAAACGCAATCTGCGCTGCATTATGGTTGCTCACACCGAAAAACCTGACCTTTCCGGTTTGGTGAAGGTGGTCGAAGGCACGGGCAACCTCCTCCGGTTCTATCAGCGGATCGGGGCGGTGCAGCAGGAGAAAGTCGAGATACTCGCACCGGAGCCGCCGCAGCGAACCTTCCACCGAATTCAGGATGTGTTCGTAACTGAAGTCATACCGCATGGGCCGCCCGGGCTCCGGATCGTCCTTCCGCCGGATCCCGCATTTGGTCTGGATCAGCATCTTTTCACGCAGCCCCGGGTGTAGTTTCAGAACCTCGCCGAAAACCTCCTCCGACCTCCCGTATTTATAGATATCAGCATGGTCGAAGAGGTTTATTCCCCCTTCCAGCGCCGCCATCACGGCCTTTTCCGCTATCCGGAGATCCTCCTCCCCGGAAAGGGCCTGGTTCCAGCCTCCGCCAAGCCCCATGCATCCGTAGGCAACCGGAAACAGCGTCAGGCCGGTATCTGCAGGTTTATACATGATCCAATAGGTTTTAACAGCCCGCAAACCGGGGTGAAGGGTCATCTTGCTCCCGGAGGGCAATGCTCCTTCAGGTATCGTGTGTAAAGGGTTGAAAGATGCTCCGACGTCCCCTCCCCTTCGTAAATCCCGTGGGTACGGTTCGGATAGGGCATCACCTGGAAAGCCTTGTTGTGTTTAACAAGTTCATTGATCAGGATCTCCACATTCTGATAATGTACGTTGTCGTCGCCTGTGCCATGAATCACCAGCAGGTTGCCGGAGAGATTCCGGGCATGGGTCACCGGTGAACCGGCCGTGAAGTCTTCCGGGTTCTCCTGGGGCAGCCCCATATAACGTTCCTGGTAGATATTGTCGTAGGTCAACTGGTTGCTGATGGCCGCGATGGCAATGCCGGTTTTATAAATCTCAGGATAGCGGAACATCAGGTTAAGGGTGGCGGAACCTCCGCCGCTCCAACCCCATACTGCTACCCGGGAGGTATCGATGAAGTCCCACTTCAGGATTTCCCTTGCGGCCATGGCCTGGTCGTCGATGTTGATCCGGCCGATCTTCCGGTAGATCGACTTCCTCCAATCCCTGCCTTTCGGAGCCGGGGTGCCGCGGTTGTCGAGCGAGATATAGACATATCCGTCCCCGGCCATATCCCCCTGGTACAGTCCGTTCCCGCCAATACCCCAGGTATCCGTCACGGTAGTGCCGGCGGGTTCGGTATAGACATAAAACACCACCGGATATTTCTTACCCGCTTCGAAGTTTTTGGGTTTTACCATCCAGCCGTCCATCTCGATCCCTTCGGCAGTCGCGATCGTAAAAAACTCCACTTCAGGTTTCACCTTCAGGGTGTCGAGCCGCGCCACGATCCCCTCCTTTTCGACAAGGGGCTTATGACCTTTTACCTCAATGTATTCTCGTGCGTTTTGCGTGAAATGGTTCGAGAAGGTATGGGAGGCGTATTTTCCATCGGGCGAGAAGGAGTAGTCGTGGGTCCCCTGAAGCGCCTCCGGACTGAGTCGTTCGGCCTCTCCCCCGCCATCGAGCCGCATCCGGTAGAGATATTTCTGGGTGGCATTGAATGGAGATGCCATGAAGTAGACATAACCCTCCTTCAGGTCGACATGCTTGAGGTCGATGACATCGTAATTACCCTTTGTGATGAGGAGTTCCGGAGCGCCGTCGAGTGGAACCCGGTAAAGGTGCCTCCAGCCATCCTTTTCGGAGGCCCACAGGATGCTCTTCCCGTGGTCGAGCCAGCTAAAGTTGTTGGTATAGTCGATGGCATAGGGGTTACCCACCTGGAATATATCGACCCACGCAGGATCTGACTCCTCCTGCAGCAGGGTGGTTTTTCCGGTTACCGCATCCGCGAGATAAAGCCGGCTGAGGTTTTGCTTTCGGTTAAGTTGCTGGAGGAGCAGCCGGTTGGTTCCCGGAATGTACTCCAGCCTCACAATATAGTTCTGCGAAGGATCGCCCGGCACCTCCATCCAGGTGGTACGGGCATCGTCAACGCTCACCACCCCAATCCGGCAGGCCGAGGGTTTCTCGCCAACCTTCGGGTATTCGAGGGGAATGATCTGCGCGTAGATCGAGTCGGTGTTGT
>CAYWHQ010000067.1:0-10169 GCA_964457665.1 uncultured Prolixibacteraceae bacterium
CCCGAGGAGTTGTATCTGCCGGGCCCCCGATATGGCGTCGGAATAGGAGACGTCCACGGAGGCATTGGTCTCAAAGCTCTCCGACAGGTTGCAGCAAGCTGCTCTTTTAAGCTCCGTGGGCGTGATCACCTGAGTGTATTGTGTCTTCATCGTGGAGATGAACGAGCCTTCCTGTTTCCCGGTGATGACCACCTCGCTGAGCTGCATCTTGTCGGGTGTCAGTTCATGTTCAAGCTCGCCCTGAAGGTTCCCGGCATTGATGGTGTCCTTGCGGTAACCCAGCAGGCTCAGCACAAGCCGGTCAGTGCTGCCCTTCTGCCGGGCAATCCGGAACCGGCCCTCTCCGTCGGTGAAGGTTCCTGCGGTTGTTCCCGCCCAGTAGACGTTCACCCCCGCGAGCGGCAACCGCCGGCCATTTCCTTCCGTTTCGAAAATGAATCCGGAGATCTTCTGTGCCATGGCGCCACCGGCAAGGGTAATTCCGGCGATGGTCCAGACAAACGCTGTTATTAAAAATCTTCCTGACATAAAAATCGGTTATAAAATGTTTCATAATAAAATGGAGATGCGCTTCCTTTAACACGCATCTATAGCCGGCACAGCAGATGTCAGTTGACGGCAAACCCTTTAAGGTTCGCAATACAAGGGACTGATGATGGATAACCTGCCGGCGGGATGTCAGGAGACGTGGTCAGGATCGGAAAGACGGAGGGAATGGTATAGCAGGATACGTCTGTGTCCCGGAAAAGGCGGCCCCTTCGACATGGCAAGGGAGGTCTCCTTCGCAGGACAGGCGCCTGGCTGAACCAGGCCGTAGGGCATCGTTAATGAAAACACCAATGGGATCGGGATAATCCTGATAAAGGTATGGTCGGCCAGGATCTCTTCCCTGACATAGATCCTGACGTCGTGGCAATCGTTTTCCCCGCTGATATCACAACCATGATGGTCGCCGGAGCATGGATAAGAATCTCCACAGCCGGAACAGCAGCAGTCCGGTTCACTGGTGACGTATCCGGGCAGCAGGGAAATCCGGGTCTCGGGGTGGCAGCCGCAGATATGCTGCAATACCGAAACGCCTGTGGAGCTGACCAGGATGTTGATCAACAGGAAAAAGGCCACTATTTTTTTCCGTACGAAGCGCATGCTGATATTTCTCAACGCAAAAATAACAAATTTATTTATAACCGTTTTAAATAAAATCCCCTGAAAGATGTATCTTTGTTTGTCCATAATTCTATTCGCCTTATGAAACCAATCTACGTTTTTGTATGCATCCTTATGCTGATGTGCTTTTCGTTCACAACCGAAGCCCAGCAGAAGGTCAATCTTCCGCCGGGATATCAGGTGGATACCCGTATCGACAACATGGGTTACTGGCGTACCATGGCCGCAGCCGGCCTGGTACCGGTACAGCCGCACTACCGTCCCGCGCCGGCCATTCCGAACGGAAGCAGGCCGACGGGCAGGGGCGTCACCGTGGAAGACTCCCCGGATGTACCCGTAACGAACGAATCGTCGACACAGAGTGAAAACTCCATCTTTGTGGATCTTTCAGACGAAGCGCATGTGCTGAATTCGAACAACTCCACCTCCCCGGGTGCCGGCACGCTTTATGGCGCCAACTATTTTCACAGCTACGACGAAGGTGAAACATGGTCGGGTCAGCTGCAGGGAGCCGGCGGCAGCAACCAGGGCGATCCGGTAGCCCTCATCAATACGACCGGCAGGTATTTCATTAACTTTATCGACAACCAGTACGGTCAAAGTGTAGCCTGGTCCGACAACGACGGCCAGTCATGGTCGGTGGCAAAGATATCGAACGGGAGTCTGTTCAATATCCTTGACAAGAACCACATGTGGGTCGACAACAGCCAGACCAGTCCGTACGAAGGCTACCTCTATTGCGGTTGGATGGAGAGCAACAATATTTACGTATCGAGGTCGATCACCAATGGGACCACCTGGGAGGGCAAGATCAATATTTCGAGTGCCACCAGCGCAGGAAGCCATAACCAGGGGATCAATTTCAAGACAGGTCCCGACGGCGAGGTATACGCTGCATGGTCGGTTTACGATAACTGGCCGGGCGATGAGAAGGCCATCGGTTTTTCAAAATCAACCGACGGAGGTGTAACCTGGCAGCCGGCTGTCAGGGCGCTGAATAACATCCGGGGTATCCGTACCTCGGGTGTGACCCAGAACCACCGGGTCAACTCCTTTCCCTCCATGGCTGTCGATATCAGCAACAGTCCCTACCGCGGTCATATATATATTGTATGGGCCAACATCGGGGTTCCCGGGGTGAATACCGGGAGCGGTTGCGACATCTATATGATCAAGTCGGCCGATGAAGGAGTCACCTGGTCGGCGCCCATGCAGATCAACACCGATGCCGGCGGATCAGGCAAGACCCACTATTTCCCCTGGATCGCCTGCGACATGGCCAACGGAACCCTTACCATTGTTTCGTACGACAACCGGAATGTCGCCTCCACCCAGGCCGAAGCCTGGATGGCCTGGTCGACCGACGGCGGCGATACATGGGAAGACATGAAGGTGAGCGACGTGGCCTTCACCCCTGCCCCGATCCCCGGGCTGGCTTCCGGATATATGGGCGACTACCTTGCCATCGATATTTATAACGGTAAGGCATATCCCTGCTGGGGCGACAACCGCCTGGGGTATGTGATGACCTTTGTTTCTCCCATTGATCTGATCCCACCCTCCTCGGCGATCGTTTACGACAACTATATTCTCAACGACACCACTTACGGCAACGGTAACGGGCTGATGGATTACGGCGAAGACATCCTGCTCGGCCTGCGCCTGGTAAACGACGGAAATATGGAGGCCGACAGTGTCACGGTCTTTCTCTCGTCGGTATCACCCTATGTCGACATGATCGATTCGGTGGAATTTTATGGTGACTTCAACGTGGACCAGAAAAAGACGATCCTCAATGCTTACCGTTTCACCGTTTCAAACGAGATTCCCGACAATGAGTGGATTCCATTCACGGTCAAGGCGGTTGATGCCAGAGACAGCGTCACATACAGCAATTTCATGATCTGGTCTCATGCGCCGAACGTAACGATTGTCTCGATGGTCCTGCTCGATGCATCGGGCAATAACAATGGCATCCTGGATCCGGGCGAAAGCGGGGTAATCAGAATTGAGACCAGCAATAACGGGGATTACACCGCCGAAGATGTCGTCAGCCATCTCACTTCAGCCAATCCTTATGTCGTCATCCAGGAACCTGTATATACCATCGGGGATATGCAGCCGGGTGCTACCGTGTATGCCACCTTCCCTGTCACGGCCAACGAGGCGGCGGCGAACGGATCGGCGGCGTTGCTCCACAACCTGGCCACATCATTATACCGCGATACCGAGCGGTACTTCACGCTGGATATTGGTATCAACGTAGAAGACTGGGAGACCGGGAACTTCCAGAAGTTTCCCTGGCAGTTTGCCGGTGATGCGAACTGGATGATCGATCCCGCTGTGAAGTACGAGGGCAATTACGCTGCTAAATCGGGGGTCATTGGCGACAATCAGAGCAGTGTGCTGGAGATCGGCTATCATGTGATGCTCGACGACAGCATCACCTTCTGGAGAAAGGTTTCATCCAAACCCCTCTCTGATTACCTGAAATTCTACATCGACGGCATGCAGGTCGGTCAGTGGTTCGGCAACCAGGATTGGAAGAGAATGGCCTATCCGGTGCTGGCTGGTCCTCACACTTTCCGTTGGGAGTATGTCAAGGATGGGACAGGCACCTCAGGCGACGACTGTGCCTGGATTGATTTCATCGTGTTTCCGCCTGAATACCGCACGACGGTTTCAGCAGGACCCGACGGGGAGATCTGTGTTCCCTGGATCTATCAGCTTCGCGGACTGGCGTTGAATTATGATTCGCTGGCATGGAGTACAAGCGGTACAGGCACTTTTGATGATCCGACCATCCTTGAACCCAACTACACGCCCAGTGCCGGCGACGTTGCCTCCGGAAGCGTCATCCTCACGCTGACGGGTTTCGGGACCGGGCTGGCCGATACGACCGACTCCATGGTACTCACTTTTTCCCAGTCTGCTACTGCATCATCGGGAGGCACGGGGGCAGTATGCCACGGGGCAGGATTCACACCTGCCGGCGCCACAGCCTCGGGGTACAGCAATCTGATGTGGACCACAGCGGGCGACGGGGTGTTTGACGATCCGACGCAGCTGCATCCAACCTATACGCCGGGGCCCCAGGATTGGACGAACCATGGGGCCACGCTGACCCTGACGGCTGGGTCGGGCAATCTCTGTCCGCCTGTTTCCGATCCCCTCACGCTGGTGATTCATGATCTGCCGGTGGTTAACCTCGGGAAAGACACCGCTATCTGTGCCGGGTTGTCCTATACCTTTGATGCCAACACACCGGGTGCCGTCTCCTGGCTCTGGTCGCCCGGCGGTGAAACCACCCCCACCCTCACGGTGGATTCATCCGGTACAGGGATCGGATCCAGGGAGTACTCCGTTTTAGTGACCGATGTAAATGGCTGCCAGGGTACTGATGCGGCCACTGTGACGTTCAAGGTCTGCGGTGGTATCGGTGAGCTGCCCGGCGCCAGGATCAATGTTTATCCGAATCCGTCAACAGGTCAGTTCACTGTCGAACTGCACACAGCCTCTCCGTTACAGGTTGATCTCAGGATCATCAGTGCGACCGGAGAGATCGTGTACAAAGCAGCCGGAATTGAGGTCGACGGGCAATACACGCGCACCTTCTCACTCGACCATCCCGCCGCCGGAACTTATCTTGTAGAGATAGCCGCCGGTAACTACCGGATGGTAAGGCCACTGGTGATACAGCAAAAGTAATCTCTCATCCATATGTCGGATCTGGCATTAATCCGAAAGTTCTTTCGCGACCGGTTCAGTCTTGACCGCGATCGCGTTGACCCGGCAGAGGTCATCGAACAGGTTCGCCAGAATATCTTTTTCCGGGGAACCAATCTCTGGATCCTGATATTCGCCATTTTTCTCGCCTCCATCGGTCTCAACGTCAATTCCACGGCTGTGATCATCGGGGCGATGCTTATTTCGCCGCTCATGGGACCGATCATCGGGATCGGTCTCGGAGCGGGGATCAACGACTTCAAGCTGATGCGGAAGGCGTTTGCCAACCTCGTTCTTGCGATGTTCATCGGGCTGGTCACATCGGCGCTTTACTTCAGCGTTACCCCGCTGAACGAGGCCCATTCCGAACTGCTGGCGCGAACCAACCCGACCGTATGGGATGTTTTCATTGCTCTCTTTGGCGGGTTGGCGGGTATTATTGCCGCATCAAGCAAGGAGCGTGGCAACGTCATTCCCGGGGTCGCCATTGCCACGGCCCTGATGCCCCCGTTATGTACGGCCGGCTACGGTCTTGCCGTGGGTAATTTCTACTATTTCGGCGGCGCATTTTACCTTTTCTTCATCAATTGCGTATATATCTGCGCCGCTGCATATATTGTCGCCCGCGCCCTGAAATTCCCCTACGTGGAGTATCCCGACCAGCGGACCAGCCGGCATGTGAAAAGGATCGTCATGGCGATCGTGCTGATAACCTTCATCCCCAGTGTATACATTGCCTGGATCACGGTGAAACGGTCGATTTATGAGCAGAATGCCACTGAATTCGTAAACCGGGAATTAAGGATTCCTAATACCTACATCCTGAATCGCCATATCCAGCCTGGTTCGAGATCGATCAAGGTGATCTACATCGGGAAGGAGATCGATTCGCTGACTGTGAAGATGATGCAGAACCGGCTTCCGGACTACAATCTTTCGGGAACGACCTTCATTTTGGAGCGGGGTACCGGCGATCAGATCAAGGAGGAGTATTCGGAACTCAAAAGCCAGATCACCGAGGAGCTTTTCAGGAAAACCCAGCAGGAACTCATGCTGAAGGACGACAGGATCGAGGAGCTTGAGTATGAACTGGAGCAATTCCGGAATCCTTTGCAGGGGAAGAAGGCTGCCGACGAATTTAAAGCTTTGTTCCCGGGTATCGGGGAGATCGGGGTAGCCCGCACCACCCTTTTTCAACTTGAAAAAGGACGGAGTGATACCCTTTACCTGGTGTATTGCACCTACAACAAACTTCCCCGGGCTGAGGAGCGTGGCAAGCTTGAATCGTTTCTCAAAGCCAGACTGGGGAGCGACCGTGTCAGGCTGGTACTGGAGAAAAGGTAGGGTTATTTTGACACTTCGTCGATCGCGGCCTGGAGTGCTTTCCGGATCATGTCGATGGGAGGCATCTCTATGAATCCCTTATCCATCAGGGATCTTGTAAGGCACCGGGAATGTTCGATGTCTTTTTTCGCCTTGTCATAAGCTTCCTGCCAGCTCATTTCGATGCGTGCAACACCGTCCTTGATGGCCTGTATCGCGACGTCGGCTGCTTCGTGCGGGAATACGGCCGCTTCTTCCATATTGGGAACGATATCCTCGGGGTGGATACCCCGCTGACGGGCATAGGTAGCCAGGGAGTGGGCTGCTGCAATGGCCATGTTGTCGGTGATCTTTTTTGCCCTGACGAGCAATGCCCCTTTGAGGATTCCCGGGAAACCGATGGAGTTGTTCACCTGGTTGGGAAAATCCCCCCGTCCGGTTGCCACGATGAAGGCGCCTGCTTCTCTGGCCGCGTGTGGATAGATCTCCGGAACAGGATTGGCGCAGGCAAAAACGATCGATCTCTCCGCCATACCATGCACCCATTCGCGTTTGATCACATCAGGGCCGGGTGTAGAGAGCGAAATGAGCACATCGGCATTTTTCATGGCTTCATCCATCGTGTTAATACCCTGAGGGTTGGTAGAGAGGCATAGTTCCCATTTGCGGTAAAACCGCTTGTCGGCCTCGATATCAGTCCGCCCCTTATGCAGGGCTCCTTTGGTGTCGAAAAGGATCATTTTGGCGGGATCGGCGCCGTCGGTGATCAGGAGACGGGCAATGGTCGTATTGGAGGCGCCGGCGCCGTAGAGAACGATCCTTACGTCGCTGAGTTTCTTTTTGGCGAGATGAAGGGCATTGATCACTCCGGCCAGGGTGACGCAGGCGGTTCCCTGGGCGTCGTCGTGCCACACCGGAATGTCGCACTCTTCACGGAGTACATCGAGCACCTTGAAGCAGTTAGGCTGGGAGATATCCTCGAGGTTGACTGCTCCGAAGCTGTGCTGGAGCATTTTAACGAACTGTATGATCTTGTCGGGATCATTCTTCCCGTTCTCATCACGGCTGTCGATACATAGCGCCACTGCATCCACACCTCCCAGATATTTCATCAGGAATGCCTTTCCCTCCATCACACCCAGTCCGCCAGGAGGAGTACAGTCGCCGTCGCCCAGTACACGGGTCGAATCGCTGACCACCGCCACGAGGTTTCCCCGGTTTGACAACTCAAATGAACAATCGTTCTTATCCCTGATCTGGGTAGATATCTTCGAAACACCCGGGGTATACCAGACATTGAACCAGTTGAGCCCGATCACTGGTGCTTTCGGAACGGTTTGTATCTTACCGGAATAGAAGCAGTGCGCATCGCGGGCAAGGGTTTTAAAGAAAAGAGTTTTTGCTCTGGCAATCTGGTCCTGGGTAAAATGATCCGGAAACGCCTCGTTGAGATTCTCAAGTGTCAAGGTAATATCTTTCATAATATGCAGGTTTTTGTAAAAATATAAAAATAATTATTACCTTCGCACTGTTTTTAATTTCTAATTAATCAATTATGTCAACAGGTAAAGTTAAATTCTTCAATGAGCGCAAAGGTTTCGGCTTCATCATTGAAGATGAGGGCCAGCAGGATATCTTTGTCCATGTCAGCGGTCTGGTAGATAAAATTAAAGAGAACGACCAGGTGTCTTTCGATATCACGGAAGATAAACGTGGCAAAAAAGCAATCAATGTTCGAAAAGAATAGGATTCTTCTCCGAATGAATGCAAAAAAACCCCGCCGGAGCGGGGTTTTTTTTATATCGGCTCGATCCTGACCTGGATCTTACCCTGAATATACATTCCTACTATATCGGCAGGCAAGGGGCCGTTAAGCACCCCGTAAACCCTGATGTAGAAATCGGGTTTATCGAGCAGTGGCCGGATGTTTACATTATTGGTCAGCACGTTGACCGTTTTGGCATTGGGATCCCCGTTCACCACGCTGCCAACCTCCATGGCATTGGCGAAGGTGTCGTCGTTGGCCACCACTGCCCTGGCCGATCCCAGCCATGAGAAGGTTGCATCCGGGGGATCTTCCATGGTAACCGAAAATTTCGTCACATAGGTATCCTTGATGATCCCGGCCGAGAAGCCGTATACATTCAGCAGACTGTCGAGATTGATCCGGATATAACCTGAATAGAGGATCTCCTCTCCTGCTTTTGTCACCTGGGAATAGGTAAAGTGGGTGGTGGGGATGTCCATTGCAACATCCACGGCAGCCAGTTCCTTTACTTTATTACAGGAGAAAATGATTGAAAATGATATGGCGGCAAGGGCCAGCACTATGAGGTTGATTCTTGTTTTCATGGGTCGACTATTTGTTCAACATTACAGGCATCACCAGCATGAGGATCTGTTCCTCCTTGTTGGCATTATTTTCGGGAAGGAGGATACCGGCCCGGTTGGGCGCCGACATCTCGAGCCGAACCTCGTCGGTATCGATATTGTTCAGCATCTCGAGCAGGAACTTCGAGTTGAATCCGATCTCCATATCCTCTCCGTCGTAAGAGCAGGTAAGTCGCTCTTTTGCTTCGTTGGAAAAGTCGATATCTTCAGCAGAAAGAACCAGTTCCTTCCCCGTGATCCTGAAGCGTATCTGATGGGTTGACTGGTTGGCGAAGATGGCCACACGCCGGATGGAGGTGAGCAGTGCATGGCGGTCGATCAGCAGCCGGTTGGGATTATCCTTTGGGATGACGGCATCGTAATTGGGATATTTCCCGTCGATAAGCCGGCATACCAGGTTGATATTGGCGAAACTGAAGAACGCGTTGGTTTTGTTGTACTCAATGGTTACCTCCACACTTTGTGCGGCCAGAATATTTTTAAGCAGGTTCAACGGTTTTTTGGGAAGAATGAATGATTCGGAGGTGGAGGCATGGGCATCGGAACGGACATATCTGACCAGTTTATGTGCATCGGTGGCCACGAAGGTGATCTCTTCGGGTGTCAGGCTGCAGAAGACCCCCGACAGGACAAGGCGGAGTTCGTCATTGCCGGTGGCAAAGAGTGTTTTGCCAATGGCCTGGGAGAGGATGGAGGAATCAATAGCCAGGGTAGTGGTGTTTTCCAATGCAGGATTACGGGGATACTCATCGCTGTTGTGACCGGAGAGTTTGTATTTACCCTCACCGGCTGAGAGTTCCACGATGAGCGAAGAAAGGTTGATGTTGAAGGAGACCGGGATATCGGCAAAGGTCTTCAGGATCTCGGTAAGGATTTTTGCGGGACTGGCCACACTGCCAGGCTCCTCGGCCATGTCGGTCTTCACGCTCACACTGATGGTGGTTTCAAGATCCGAGGCAGTGATGGTCAGCAGGTCATCTTTCAACTCAAAAAGAAAATCGTCGAGGATCGGCAGCGTATTGTTGGTATTGATCACGCCCACGATGGCTTGCAGACTTTTTAGCAGGGATGAACTGGAAATTATGAACTTCATGGCAGCAGGATTTTAATTTTTTCCAAAGATACAATAGAATTTTTGCCGGTGCAACAAGTATTATCACAAAGATCGCACCTGTCTTTTACCGTATTATTCCCGGCTTTTTCTCCGCCTGAAATCAAACCTCTTCTCCTCTTTCCGTATCAGCCTGCGGATATTTGAACGGTGGGTAAAGGGGACAAACAACGCTACAAAGATGGCGAGGGCAATCAGTCCGGTATGCCGTTCGCCGGTGAAGAGCACGACAAACAGCGGAAAGAGCACGGATGCCGTGATGGAGGAGACCGAAACATATCGGGTCAGGACCAGCATCAGGATAAAGGTCCCGAGAACCATCAGGAACGCCCATGGGTAGAGTGCGATACCCACTCCGGCGAGGGTTCCCACCCCCTTTCCGCCCCTGAAACCTGCCCAAAGCGGGTAGATATGCCCGACAACGGCAGCCAGGGCAAGGCCAATCCTGAAC